>VBAF01000477.1:824-3318 GCA_005884705.1 Alphaproteobacteria bacterium | reverse complement strand
GACGCGGAAGAACTCCATGGCCGCCGTCAGCCCGAACTCGGGGAGCGAGCGACCACCAAGACGCTATCCCGCCTTCTGCTCGCTGAGGAAGCGCTCGACGGTCTTGACGAAGAAGCTGATGCCGAAGGGGATCGCCATGTCGTTGAAGTCGTAGCTCGGGTTGTGGAGGTTGATCGCCTCGCTGCCGCCGTTGCCCAGCATCACCATGGCGCCCGGCACCCTCTCCAGCATGTAGGAGAAATCCTCCGCGCCCATGCTCGGCCTGACGTTGTCGCGCACGGCGTGGGCGCCGCACACCTCGGCGGCGACGCCGATCGCGAATTTGACCTGCTCCGGATTGTTGATCGTCGGCGGATAGCCCGGCCGGTGCTCGACCTCGACCTTGACGCCGTACATCTGTGCCGCGCCGTCGCATATTTCCTTGATGCGGCGCTGGGCGAGCGCGCGGTTCTCCGGCGTCGTGGTGCGTGTGGTGCCGCCGATATGGGCCTCGCCGGGAATCACGTTGTAGGCCGAGCCCGCCTTGAAGAAGCCGACGGTGACCACCGTGGCATCCTGCGGATCGATATTGCGGGCGACGACGGTCTGCAGCGACATCACGATGCTCGCCCCGACCACCATCGGATCGAGCGTGGTGTGCGGATGGGCGGCGTGGCCGCCCTTGCCGGTGATTCGGATGTCCCAGCGGTCTGCCGCGGCAAGCAGCGGGCCCGGGCGCGAGACGATGTGGCCGAGCGGCACGCCGGGCTTGTTGTGGATCGCGAACACCGCGTCGCAGGGGAACTTTTCGAACAGGCCGTCGTCGATCATCGCCTTGCCGCCGCCGCCGCCCTCTTCCGCCGGCTGGAAGATGAAGTGCACCGCGCCTTCGAAGTCCTTCTTCTCGCTCAGCACCTTGGCCGCGCCGAGCAGCATCGCGGTGTGTCCGTCATGGCCGCAGGCATGCATGCGGCCGGGATTCTGCGAGCGATGCTCGAAGTCGTTTCTCTCGTCCATCGGCAGGCAGTCCATGTCGGCGCGAAGGCCAATGGCCTTCAACGAGTTGCCCTTGCGCAGGGTTCCGACCAGGCCGGTCTTGCCGAGGCCCCGCGTCACTTCGAGGCCCCATCCCTGCAGCTTGGCGGCGACGATGTCCGACGTGCGCGTCTCCTCGTAGGCGAGCTCGGGATGGGCGTGAATGTCGCGACGGATGGCAGTGATCTCGCCTTGGATCTCGAGGGCACGCGGCAGGACAGGCATGAACGACTCCGGCTTTTGAAACTGGTGCTGCTACTTTAGCCGCGGAACAGGCGCCCATGCGAGATCGCTCTTGATCGCCTGCATGATGAAAGACGAGCGCGTGCCTTTTACACCCGGCATGCGCAACAGCGCCTTGAGCGCGAAATCGCTGAAGCTGTTGAGGTCGGGCGCGAAGACGTGCAGCAGGAAATCCATGTCGCCCGTTACCGCATAGCAGGCCACCACTTCCACCCGCGCCCGGATCGCCGCTTCGAACGCCTCGACCGTCTTCTCCGAATGATCCTCGAGCGTCACCTCGACCAGCGCCTGCAGGCCGAACCCCATGGCCGCCGGCGAGACCAGCGCCGCATAGCGCGTGATCAGGCCCTCCTCCTCCAACCGCTTCACCCGCCGCTGGCAGGGTGTCGCGGAGAGGCCCACGCGCTCGGCCAGGTCGACGATGGGCAGCCGGCCCTCGGCCTGCAGCGCCGAGATGATCTTCTTGTCGATTTCGTCGAGAATAGTCATTTCACTTAAGAATGGCCCAGTTTCTGGAGTTTATCACCAAAGATGGCCTCACCGACAGGTGTCTTTGCAAGGATTCTCTCGACCGTCCGGCCCCATATTCCAGCTATGGAAACACTCGCTCCCGTGGCCGGCTTGCGCGGCGATTACACCGGCATGGCGCCCGACTGGACCGTGCCGCAGCCCGCCGATTATTCGGACGAAGACCAGGCCGTCTGGCGCCTGCTGGTCGAGCGCCAGACCGCGCTCGCCCGGCAATTCGCCTGCGCGGAGTTCCTTCAGGGCCTCGCGACGCTCGGCATCGGCGACATCATACCCGACTTCGACGCGGTCAACGCGCGGCTCGGGCCGCTGACCGGCTGGAAGGTTGTCGGCGTTCCCGGCCTGATCCCCGACGCGGTGTTCTACGACCATCTCGCGCACCGGCGCTTTCCGGTGACGGTGTGGATCCGCACGCGGTCGGAACTCGACTACCTGGTCGAGCCCGACCTGTTCCACGATTTCTTCGGCCACGTGCCGCTGCTCGGCAATCCGGTGTTCGCCAACTACATGCAGCGCTACGGCCAGCGCGCGATGGAGGCCGGCGCGCATATCGATCTGCTGGCGCGGCTTTACTGGTACACCGTCGAGTTCGGCCTGATCCGCACGCCGCAGGGTCTCAAGATCTACGGTGCCGGCATCCTGTCCTCGGCGAAGGAAGTGCGGCACGCCATCGACGGCGATGTCGAGCACCTGCCGTTCGAGGCGGCCA
>VBAF01000477.1:0-811 GCA_005884705.1 Alphaproteobacteria bacterium | reverse complement strand
CGACTTCCGCCAGCTCTTCGAGGCCGCCGAGATCCGCTTCGACTAGACTAGCCGGCGCAGACGGCCGTCGCCACCAGCGTCTGGAACTGCCCGACCAGCTTCTCGGCCTGCGTCAGGAAGCGGCCCTGCTCGGGAATGCCGGCATTGAGCCCGCGCTGGACGGAGCTCGTGAGCAGGTCGTCTTCCTCGCCCACCTGACGGTTGAACTCGACGAGATCGCGCGCGAACTCGACGCTCACACCGGGGGCGAAGTATTGCTCGGTGAAGCCGCGCGTCGCCAGCGGTCCGTCGGGAGTCCAGACGTCGATCGAGAGGTTGGGGAAACCCGGATTGAGGTTCACGGTCATGTTGGGGAACAGCAGATGGTACTGCGCTTGCGAGACCTCACCCCGTGAATCGTAGAGCTTCACGCCATTGCGGACCGTCGCCGGCTCGGCCCGCGCCCGTCCGACCTGGCTGAGCAACAGGCCATGCGCCTCGGCCTTGTAGCTGCCCGGCNNNCGTACGTCGATCGCGGCGCTGAAGCCAGGATGGGCGACCGGACAGTGATAGCACTCGAGGTAGTTCTCCAGCATCGTCTTCCAGTTGGCGTCGGAGTCCCACTCCTCGCGCGAATGGAGCTGCAAGGTGTCGAGATCGACGCCGGCGTCCCTGATGATCCCGGGCAGCGCGCCGAACGACTCAGCGAGCGGCCGTGCCGTGGCATCGGCATTGACGAACACCCACGGTCCCAGGGTCTCGACGCGCAGCGGCAGCAACGGATGGTCCTCCAGCCGGAACCCTGGCTCCTGCGCCGTCCGCGGCGCGGCCT
>VBAF01000476.1:8185-9477 GCA_005884705.1 Alphaproteobacteria bacterium | reverse complement strand
CCGACCGACGTCATGCACGACGACACCTGCCGCGAATTCGCCAAGGTGCTGGCCGAGCGCAACGACGGCTTCATGCAGATGCTGCTGGTGTCGGGCGACAATGCGCGCGACCGCGCCTTCTACGAGGAGATGGCGACGCTGAGCGGCCGGCCGATCATCATGAACGTGGTGCAGGCCTTCGACGACCGGCCGCACATCCATCGCCGGCTGCTCTACTGGCTCAGGAGCTGCCGCGAGCGCGGCATCCGCGTCGTCGGGCAGGGGCTGACGACCGACGCGGGCTTCACCTTCACGTTCGAGGACTGGAACCTGTTCGACGACCAGCAGGTCTGGTGCGACGCCACGACCGGCACGCGGGAGGAACGGCTGGCCAAGCTGGCCGATCCGGCGCGGCGGCCGGCACTGCGCGACAAGCTGCCGATCACGGCGACCGGCCCGCTGCCGCAGATCGCGATCGTCGGCCCCAAGCTCGACAAGAACAGGAAGTGGCTCGATTACACGCTGGCGCACGCCGCGGAGAAGATGGGCAAGCATCCGGTCGACGTCATGCTCGACATGGCGGTCGAGGAGGACCTCAAGACCGAGTTCTTCGCGGCGCCACCCAACGGGCGGATCGACTACCTGAAAGAGCTGGTCGACGATCCCTACATCCTGTTCGGCGTGTCCGACGGCGGCGCCCACACCAAGTTCCTGACGGCCGGCCGCTATCCGACCGAGACGCTGTGCAAGGTGGTGCGCGAGCACAAGATGCTGAGCCTGGAGGAGGCGCATTGGCGGCTGTCGGCGCTGCCGGCCGAGGTCGCCGGCTTCCGCGGCCGCGGCGTGCTGAAGAAGGGCGCGCCGGCCGACATCGTGATCTACGACTTCGACGGGCTGAAGGTGCTGCCCGACGAGATCGCGCACGACCTGCCGGGCGGCGAATGGCGGCGCATCCAGCGCGCCGAGGGCTACAAGTACATCCTGGTCAACGGCGAGATCACCATGCGCAACGGCCGGCCGACCAACACCCATTCGGGACGGCTGCTGCGCCATGGCGGCTAAGGTCTCCGAGCTGCTGACGCCCGAGCAGGTCCAGCGCCTGCGGGCCAGGTCGGATCTCGTGGGCGCGCTGCTGGTGCTGCACGCCTGGGCGCTGGCCTTCGCCGGCATGGCGCTGTTCGTGTGGTGGCCCAACCCGCTCACCTTCGTGCTGGCCGTGATGGTGATCGGCACGCGCCAGCTCGGGCTCGCCATCCTGATGCACGATGCCGCGCACGGGCTCTTGTTCGCCGACCGGCGGCTGAACGAGTGGG
>VBAF01000476.1:2489-8176 GCA_005884705.1 Alphaproteobacteria bacterium | reverse complement strand
AGCTCTATCGGCCCTATCACCTGACGCATCACCGCCACACGCAGCAGGCCGAGGATCCCGATCTCGGCCTGTCGGCGGCGTTCCCGATCACCGCCAAGAGCCTGTGGCGCAAGATCGGCCGCGATCTCAGCGGCCGCACCGCATATCAGCGCCGGCTGGAGCAGTTCCGCCGCGGACTGGCCAAGGAAGGCAAGGCTTTCGTCGTCAATCTCGTGTTGCTCGGCGCGCTCGCCGCGGCAGGCTATTGGTGGCTCTATCCGCTGCTCTGGCTGGTGCCGCTCGCGACCTGGTACCAACTGGTGAGCCGCGTCCGCAACATCGCCGAGCACGCCATGGTGCCGGACAACGACGATCCGCTGCGCAACACCCGCACGACCCTGGCGAATTTCCTCGAGCGGCTGTTCGTGGCGCCCTATTGGGTAAACTACCACCTTGAGCACCATCTCTTCATGTTCGTGCCGTGCTGGCGCCTGCCGGCAGCGCACCGCGCGCTGTTGGCTACGGGCGCGCACGAGCACATGGAGATCCAGCCGGGCTACGCCGCCGTGCTGCGGCTCGCGACCTCGCGCCGGGAGGGCGCCGCGCCGCGCGGCGGGTCGCGCGGTGGCGCCCAGCACATCTAGGAAAGCCTGCTGAAAACTCGTGCCGTCGCACGGGCATTATGGGCAATGGCCCGGCAAAAAAGTGCGATAAAACGCGGCGAAATTCGGGGGCCAATGCCCATAATAGGTAAGTAGCGCGAGGGCGCGTAAGCTCGCGCGATGGTCCTGCGTCTCGACTTTCTCGACGTTCTCCTGCACCGGCTGCGACGGTTTTTCGCCGTTGTGCTCGGGTTCGGCAAAAACCGCGAAAACGGTCGAAAACGGTCGCGACCCGCGGCCTTACTTCGGCGAGCAGGGATGGATATTCATGTCCGGCCCCAGATCGTAGGGCGGCGGCACTTGCGCGAGCGAGGTCGCCCTGGGATCGAGCGCCCATTCGAGCGCGCGCAGGCTGCGCGAGCAGAACTCCGGATCGACCGGCGCCTTCTGCGCGGTGCGATTGGCGAATTCGGTCACCACCACGTCGACATTCAAGCGACGCCTGCGGGCGAGCTCGTTCAGCGCGCGGCCGTTGGCCGACAGCTCGGACGTGTACTTGCCGAGGAAGCTCGTATAGGCGCCCTCGTAGGCGCGGCTGCCGCCGGCGTTCTGGCACTGCAGCGTCGCCACCGTCAGCTCCTGGTGCACCATGCGGCCGCGGACGGTCGCGAGGTCGGCTTCGTTGTAGCAGTTGGCGCGGGTGCTCGCGCCGGCCGGCGAGGGCGGGACCGCAGCCTGGTAGTCGGCCGCCGCCGGCTTCTTGGCGGGAGTCGCTGTGCGCGGCGTGCAGCCGCTGAAGCCGGAGATGGCCAGGCCCGCCGTCACCAGTACCGCCGCTTGCACAAGCTTGCCGATCATCCGCTCACTCCAGCCACAATGCAGGGAAACCAAGCCAGCGCGTACAACAGATGGGGGACGGTTTCAAACTTAAACTGCCCGGGCCAAAGCCTTGTCGAAGATCTCGAGCCCGAGATCGATCTCGTGCGGCTCGATGGTGAGCGGCGGCGCGATGCGGAAGATGCCGAAGCCGCCGCGCACCACCGAGGTCATCATGCCGAGCGCGAGGCACTCGCGCGCCACGCGTTGGGCTGTTTCGGGATCGGGCGTCTTGCTGCGGCGGTCCTTGACCAGGTCGAGGCCGAGCAGCAGGCCGCGGCCGCGCACGTCGCCGACGCAGTCGTAGCGTTGCTGCAGCGTCACCAGCCCGTCCTTCAGCCGCTTGCCGAGCGCGGCGGCGCGCTCGGTGAAGCGGTCGCGCAGGATGACCTCGATCACCTTGAGCCCGACTGCCGCCGGCAGCGGATCGGAGGCGTGCGTGGTGTAGAAGAGGTAGCCGCGCTCGGCGGCGACGTCCTCGATCTCGGGCGTGGTCAGCATGGCGGCGAGCGGCAGGCCGGCGCCGAGTGTCTTGGACAGGGTGAGATACTGCGGCACGACGCCGTCGCGCTCGCAGGCGAACAGCGTGCCGGTGCGGCCGAGCCCGGTCTGCGCCTCGTCGAAGATCAGCTGCATGTCACGCGCCGCGCACATCTTCGCGAGCGCGGCCATGTAGCCCTCCGGCGGCTCGAGCACGCCGCCCGAGCTCAGGATCGGCTCGACGATGCAGGCGGCGAGTGCGCCGCTCGACTGGCGGTCGATCAGCTCGAAGCCGAACTCGAGCTCGTCCTGCCAGTCGTAGACGCCGCGATCGTCGATGAAGCGCGAGCGATAGGTGTCGGGCGCCGGCAGCACCAGCGCGCCGGGCTGCGCCGGGCCATAGCCCTTGCGGCTCGAGGAGTAGGTGTTGGCGGCGGCGCCGCCGGTGACGCCGTGCCACGAGCGGCTCAGGGCGACGACCTCGTGACGGCCGGTCACCAGCTTGGCCATGCGCAGCGCCGCCTCGTTCGATTCGCCGCCGGTCGAGACCAGCAGCACGCGGTCGAGCTGGCCAGGCGAGACCTTGGCGATCAGGGCGGCGAGGTCGACGACCGGCCGCGACAGGATGCTCGAATAGAGATGATCGAGCTCGCCGACATAGTGGCGGGCAACCTCGACGATCTCGGGATGGCTGTGGCCCAGGATCGCGCTCATCTGGCCCGAGGTGAAGTCGAGGATGCGGCGGCCGTCGGGCGCTCTCGGCGATCACCGGCGAGAAGGCGCCGCCGTAGCGCACGAGATGGGCACGGGCCTTGCTCCAGAACTCGGGATCGGCGTTCTTGCTCATGCTGCCTCCAGGGCCGCGCGCACCAGCGGCAGGCGGTCGTTGCCGAAGAACATCGAACCGTCGACGAACAGGGTTGGGCTGCCGAAGCCGCCGCGCTTGATCAGCTCGTCGGTGTTGGCGCGCAGCCTCGCCTTGCAGCCGTCGCTCTCGATCGCCGAGAAAAAGCGCTGGCGCTCGAGGCCGGCCTTGGCGGCGATGTCGGCCAGCACGTCTTCCTTCGAAAGATCGCGGTCATGGCTCCAGTAGGCTTCGAACGCGGCGGTCGCGTAGGGCACCAGCTTGCCCTCGTCGAGCGCCACGAACGCGCCGCGCATGCATTTCACGCTGTTCACCGGGAAGACAGTGGGCGGGAAGACGATCTCGAGGCCGTAGAGCCTCGCCCAGTCGGCGAGGTCCTTCAGCATGTAGGACTGCTTGAGGGGGTTGGGTTTGCTGCGGCTGTCGTAGACGGTCTGGTTGACCGCGTTGAACACGCCGCCGACCAGGATCGGCTTCCAGGCGATTTCCGCGCCTGTTTCGGCGGCGATCGGCTGGACGGCGTGGAAGGCGAGATAGGTCCAGGGACTCGAACAGTCGAAAAAGAACTCGATGCGGCGCGCCATTTCGTCCCTCCTGCCCTTGCTCAGCCTTGTCGTTGCCACAACCAGCGCGTATGTTGCAAATCCATGACGGTACCGGCTGAAAAGCCCAAGAAAGTAGCCCCTCGCAAGATCGCTTCCGGCAAGATTGCCCCCGACAAGATCGCGCCCCACAAGATTGCGATCGTCGTGCACCAGGAGCATTCGCGGCCCGGCCGGGTCGGCGCCCTGCTCGAGGCGCGCGGCTACGAGCTCCATCGCCTCTGCCCCAATCTCGGCTGCAACCTGCCCGAAGACATGTCGGACTATGCCGGCGTGGTGATCTTCGGCGGACCGATGTCGGCCAACGACTGCGGCACGCTCGCCGGCATCAAGTGCGAGCTCGAGTGGATCCCCAAGGTGGTCGAGGCGGGCGTGCCCTTCCTCGGCCTCTGCCTCGGCGCCCAGCTGCTGGCGCGCGCGGCGGGTGGGCGGGTTGGCCCCCATCCTGAGGGCAAGGTCGAAGTGGGCTACGTCGACATCGAGCCGACCGACGCCGGCCGGGCGTGGCTGTCCGGGCCGATGAAAGTGTATCAATGGCATCGCGAGGGCATCAGCCTGCCGGCGTGCTGCGAGCTGCTGGCGACCAACCAGACCTATCCGGTGCAGGGCTTCCGCCACGGCGACAACGCCTTCGGCTTCCAGTTCCATCCCGAGGTGACGCTCGAGATGAAGCGGATCTGGACTCTTTCGGCGGCGGAACGGCTGAAGATGCCGGGCGCCCAGCAGCGCGGCGTGCATCTGTCGATGCATCCGCTCTACGATCCGCCGATCGATCGCTGGATCAACCGCTTCCTCGATCGCTGGCTGGCAGCCGACCGCCGTCGGCGCGGCCGCGCCGACGCGGTGCCGCAGCTTCTCGCCGCCGAGTAAGCGTCATGGTTCCGCCCGGCCGCTTGCGCTAGGCTCGGCGCTTGATCGGGAGGCGGGAATGGGCGCGCTGATATTCGTCGTGGCGTTCGTCGTAGTGGCGCTGGTGCTGGTGTTCGCGGGCGTCAAGACGGTGAACCAGGGCACCAACTGGACCATCGAGCGTTTCGGCCGCTACACGCGCACCCTGTCGCCGGGTCTGCATTTCATCGTGCCCTTCGTCGACACGATCGGGCGCAAGATGAACATGCAGGAGAACGTGCTCGACATCCCGCCGCAGAAGGTCATCACCAAGGACAACGCCAGCGTTCAGGTCGACGCCGTCGCCTTCTATCAGGTGATCGACGCGGCGCGCGCGGCCTACGAGGTGCAGAACCTCCATCTCGCCATCACCAACCTGGCACTCACCAACATCAGGAGCGTCATGGGCAACATGGCGCTCGACGAGGCGCTGTCCAAGCGCAACGACATCAACAACACGCTGCTGGCGGTGATCGACCAGGCGACCAGCCCGTGGGGCGTCAAGGTGCTGCGCATCGAGGTCAAGGACATCGCACCGCCCGACGACATCGTGGTCGCGATGGGCCGGCAGATGAAGGCCGAACGCGAGAAGCGCGCCACCATCCTGGAGTCCGAGGGCGTGCGCGAATCCTCGATCCAGCGCGCTGAGGGCGAGAAGCAGTCGGCGATCCTGACCGCCGAGGGCCGCCGCGAGGCCGCCTTCCGCGACGCCGAGGCGCGCGAGCGGCTGGCCGAAGCCGAGGCCAAGGCCACTTCGGTGGTCGCCCAGGCGATCGCCGGCAACGGCGTGCAGGCGACCAACTACTTTCTCGGCACCAAGTACGTCGAGGCGCTTTCCAAGATGGGGTCGAGCACCAATTCGAAGGTCTTCTTCCTGCCAGTCGAGGCGGCGGGGATCATGGCCTCGATCGCCGGGATCGGCGAACTCGCCAAGGAAGCGCAGGGCACGCGGTCTCGCCGCCGAGGCAAGCCGGCCGCGCGGCTCGGTCCCCAGCAGCGGGTGAGGGCGCGGCCCATGTTCAAGATCGTCTTCTGGTACTGGTGGGCGCTCGCAGCGGTCCTGCTGGTCTTCGAGATGATGCTGCCGGGCGTGGTGTTCCTGTTCCTCGCCATAGGCGCGGCAGCGGCTGGCTTGGCGATGCTGATCGCAGCCGACCTGTCTCTCGAAATTCAGCTGGTTATCTTCGCGATCGTGTCCGTCGCGTCGGCGATCGGCCTGCGGCGATACCTGCGCGGCCTGCAGCCGGCCAACCCGTCAAGCCTCAACGCACGCGGCGAGGCGCTTGTCGGCCAGATTTTCGTGCTCGATCAGCCGATTCTTGGCGGCCGCGGCCGCGTCAAGCTGGGTGACGGAAGCTGGATCGTCACCGGGCCCGACATGGTCGCGGGCGCCAA
>VBAF01000476.1:0-2374 GCA_005884705.1 Alphaproteobacteria bacterium | reverse complement strand
GCAGGAGCCGGGGCCACGGCGGGCCGCTCGACGACCGTGCGCTCGCTCCTCACGGTGCAGGCGGCGGTCAGGCCGGCGATCGCGATCAGGGCAAGAATGGCTTTTGTCACGGCTGGTTCTCCTTCAGGCTGGGCTGACAGGTTCAACGAAGCCGGTCCCGTGCGGTTGCGCGCGGAAGGAGCCTGGGGAGGACTGGATTGCGCATGAGGGTCGCCTATGGCTGGGTGGTGGTGGCCGCCGGCATGCTGATCAGTTGTGTCGCCATGGGGTCCTGCTTCTCCCTGGCGGTGTTCCTGGCGCCGATGTCGGAAGACACAGGATGGTCACGCACCGGCGTGTCGGGCGCGGGAACCCTGGTGTTCCTGGCGATGGGTGCATCGGCCTTCGGATGGGGTTGGTTGAACGACCGCTGGGGCACCCGGCCGGTGGTATTGGCGGGCGTGATGCTGTTGGGCATCGGCCTGATTGCCGCCAGTCGCGCCACGACCCTGGCCGAGTTCGAGCTGGTGTTCGGTCTGTTGGTCGGCACCGCCGGCGGCAGCTTCTACGCGCCGCTGATGACCATCGCCTCGGCCTGGTTCGACCGCCAACGCAATCTGGCGGTGTCGCTGGTCTCGGCCGGCATGGGCATGGCGCCGCTGGTGGTGGCGCCGGTCGTGCGCTGGCTGATCAGCGCCTATGACTGGCGCACGGCGATGCTGACGATCGGCATCGCGGCGACGGTCCTGCTGATTCCGGCGGCGCTGCTGATCCGCAAGCCGCCGCCTGCCATCCCGGCCCAGGGCATGCCCGGGCATCCCGCGCGCGCCGAACCGGCGACGCCGCCGATGACCGCCGCCCAGGCCTTCCGCACCTCCGCCTTCGTGGCGCTGGCGCTGACGCACTTCGCTTGCTGCGCGGCGCATTCGGGACCGATCTTCCACATGGTGACCTATGCCATGGGCTGCGGCATCGCGGCGATGGCGGCAGTCAGCATCTATGGCGTGGCCGGCCTGTCGGGCCTGGGCGGCCGATTGCTGCTCGGCATCGCCTCGGACAGATTTGGCGCCAAGCCGGTGCTGGTGGCCGGGCTCGCCGTGCAGGCGATGGCGGCCGGCACCTATTACTTCGTCAGCGAGCTCGGCGAGTTCTATGCCCTCGCGGTGGTGTTCGCGCTCGCCTATGGCGGAGTGATGCCGCTCTACGCCACCCTGGTGCGCGAGTATTTCGGCATCCGCATCATGGGCACGGTATTCGGCGCGGTGTCGGCCGCGGCGAGCTTCGGCATGGCACTGGGTCCCGTCGCCGGCGGCTGGGTGTTTGACACATTCAACGGCTATGGTTGGCTCTATATAGGCTCGTTCGGTATCGGACTCGGCGCCATGGCAATCGCGCTGACGTTCAAACCGGTGCCGCGGCCCGAGCCGCTCGCCGTGCAACCAGCCTGAAGCAGGGGAGACTTGATGAGCTACAAAATCGTCGCCGCGGCGCTGGCCGCAGTGTGTGCGCCCTTGGCCTGCCACGCCGCCGATCCGGCGGCAGTGGCGCGCGGCAAGTACCTGGTCACCATCGCGAGCTGCCACGACTGCCACACGCCGGGCTACTTCCTCGGCAAGCCCGACATGGCGCGCTATCTCGGCGGCTCCGACGTCGGCTTCGAATTGCCCGGCCTCGGCGTGTTCGTCGGCCCCAACCTGACCCCCGACAAGGAGACCGGGTTGGGCAACTGGACCGACGCCCAGGTCGTCGCTGCCATCCAGATCGGCGCGCGGCCCGACGGCCGCACGCTGGCGCCGATCATGCCCTACCATGCCTTCGCCAACCTGACGCCGCAGGACGCCCAGGCGATCGTCACCTTTCTGCGCAGCCTTCCGCCGGTCTCGTCCAAGGTGCCGGGCCCGTTCGGCCCGACCCAGACGCCGACCACCTTCGTCATGAAGCTGGTGCCGCCCGGCGCGAAGTAGGCTTGACGGAACCTGCGGTCCAGCCAATACTTAACCGTAACGTTAAGTATCATCCTTTCCCGGGAGGCCGGTCATGAGGCTCCAGTACGGTTGGGTCGTGGTTGCCGCGGGCGCGCTGATGGGTTGTGTCGCCATCGGCGCGCTGTTCTCGCTGGCGGTGTTCCTGCAGCCGATGTCGGAAGCGACCGGCTGGTCGCGCACCGGCATCTCGACCGCTATGACCCTGGACTTCCTCACTATGGGGGTCGCGGCGTTCGGCTGGGGCGCGCTGACCGACCGCTTCGGGCCGCGGCCCGTCGTGCTGGCGGGCGCGCTGCTGGTCGGCGCGGGCCTTGCGCTCGCGAGCCGTGCCACCAGCCTGCTCGAATTCCAGCTGATCTACGGCGTCGTCGTGGGCGCCGCGGCCGGCGCGATCCTGGCGCCGACCATGG
>VBAF01000475.1 GCA_005884705.1 Alphaproteobacteria bacterium | reverse complement strand
ATTCGTCGATTTTGTTGGCGGCACAATGTGCGGCGGCCTTGTCGATGATGCCGGCAAGTGCCCCAAGCTGCTGGGCGCACGGGTTTACAGCGGCATCATACAGAGAATACGCCATCAGATTTACTCCTTTGGTGGGGGCCTGGAAGGCAGACCATAGGCGGAGCCCGGTCTTCCTGCCAACAAGAGCTCCGCCGAACTCAGCGAGGCGCGGCAGAACCTCCTTACTAAACAATGTCAGGTGCCGCGCAGCCGGCCGTTCGGCCCGTCACGCTCGACCAGGACGACATCGAGGCCGAGCTGGCCGCCCGGATGAGACGTACCCGCCGCCCCCGCCGCTCACCACCAGCCCCTTGGCAAGCGATGTCGGCCATCTCACGCCTCCATGAAAATCCTCGCCGGCGCTTCGATCAGGCCCTTGATGCGCTGGACAAATCGCGTCGCGACATAGGCGTCGATGACGCGATGATCAAACGACGACAACGACGTTCATCATGGTGCGCGGCACAAACTGCGCGCCCTGCCAGACCGGTCGGATGACCTCCTTGCTGACACCGATGATGGCAACCTGACTACCCGCCTGATGATCGAAACAGATTCTTCAGCGGAAAGTTTGTAGGCCTCGCCCATCGGAGACGTGGCGCGCTGTAGGCTTGGTCCGAAGTTCTGGGACGCGCATAACGGAACTTACATTGCATAGTGTTGTCGACGACGCTTGCTGACGGCCACAGCACGGAGCATTCAACACCGCAGAAATTCCTTAGCGTTACCATAAAGCCACTTCTCGATGACCTTGTCCTTGAGAGGCAGTTTCTCGTATATCGCGACGCTTTGCGGGATGGTCAGGCCAAAGGAGTCTTTCGAGAAGCCGACCATGATCTTGTCCTGCAGCAGGGTGTTGCCGAACTGCGTGAACATCTCCCAGCCTGAGCCGGGCACGCCGAAATAGTGCGGATGGTGGGCCGAGGTGTCGCAGTAGAGGTTGGGATGGCGCCGCATCAGGCCGACCAGGTCGTTGACCCACGGCCAGCCGCTCAGCGCTGCGTCGATGCGCAGCTCGGGGAAGTCCATCGCGATCTGGTCGAGATGGCGCGGATGGCCGAGATCGTAGGGACGGTCGTTGGCGTAGTTCATCGTCGAGTAGATGCGGACCGGCACATCGAGCTCGACGCACTTAGCGTAGAGCGGATAGTAGCGCCGGTCGCTGGCGGCGAGGTTGTTGTAGAGCGCCGCGACGCGCAGACCGTTGAGCTTGCGCTCCTTGATCAGGTGCTCGAATTCGCGCACGCCGCGCATGCCGTCGAACGGGCTGATCGAGGCCAGGGCGAAGAAGCGGTTCGGATATTCGGCCACGACATCGGCCAGGACGTAGTTGTCGACGCGCCCGAGTACCGACACCTCCTCGACGAACTCCTTGATCGACTGGCCCTTGGGCTTCTTGCTCTCGCCGGCCGCCGCCTTGGGATCGACCCGCTTGCGGAAGATGTTGCGGTAGTTGTCGAAGCCGTAGCCGGGCCGTGCCGGCAGCAACTCGGGATCGCCGTAGCCGACGCGGTGCGAGGCCTGCTCGTGATACTGCCGCGGCTTGCCCTGCTCGTCCGGCGGCAACAGGCATTCCAGATCGATGATTTTCCGCACCACTGCTTCGTCTCCCTCGCGCGAATCAGTCGCGCACCGCCACAAGTCTATGCGGCTTGCGTTTGGTTTGCCAATTGCATGACCCTATAGTGCGGCGACAGGAGGGGAATCAGTTTCATGCTGCGGCACACCGTGGGTCATCTGGCGCAGGCTTTGCTGCTTCTGGTCGGTGTCGTCGTCGCGATCTTCTGCCTGCTGCAGCTCATTCCCGGCGATCCGGTCCAGGCGATGGTCGGCGACATGCCGGTGCCGCCGGCGTTGCGCGTTGCGCTCGAGCAGCGCTTCCATCTCAACGATCCGTTCGGCGAGCGGCTCTTGAGCTATCTATCGAACATCCTGCACGGTGACCTCGGCTATTCAATGAACTACCGCCGTCCGGTGTTCGACATCCTGGCCGAGCGGTTCCCGCGGACGCTGCTGCTGGCCGGCGTCGGCTACGGCTTGGGAATCCTGATCGGCATCGCGACCGCGCCTGGTCCAGCCTGATGCTGATCGGCTACGCTATGCCGACCTTCTGGGTCGGCCAGTTGCTCGTGCTCATTTTCTCGATCCAGCTCGGCTGGCTGCCGACCCAAGGAATGGGGCCGATGATCTCGCGCGCGACCGGCATCGACTGGTGGATCGAGCGCGCGACCTATCTGGTGCTGCCGGTGGCGACCTACACCATCCTGGAGACCACCCGCGTAGCCCGCTTCATGCGCGCCAGCGTGTCGGAGACGCTGCAGCAGGGCTTCATCGTCACCGCGCGGCAGAAGGGCCTGTCGCGTGGCGAGATCATCCGCGCGCACGTCGTGCGCAATTCCATCCTGCCGGTGATCACGGTGATGGGCTACTCGTTCGGCACCGCGATGGGCGGCGCGGTCCTGCTCGAGACGGTCTTCTCCTATCCCGGCGTCGGATCGCTGATGGTCGAGGCGGTGCGGGCGCGCGACACGCAGGTGATCGTCGGCGTGGTCATCCTGGTCGCCTGCTCGGTGGTGTTCATGAACATTGTCGTCGACCTGCTCTATGGCTGGCTCGATCCCAGGATCCGCGTCGCAGGGGCGCAGCGCTGACCGATGTCGATTGCCCAGTCATCCGCCTTGTCCCAGCCCGCCGCGCCGTTCGCCCTGGCGCGCCGCCTGTTCGCGACCCGCTTCGGCGGCGTCGGCGTGGTCATCCTGCTCGCGGTCTCGATCCTGTCAGTATTCGCGCCGTGGTTCGCCTCGACCGGGCCGATGGACATCGGCTCGCCATCGATGCAACCGCCGTCCTAGCATCATGCGCTCGGCACCGACAGCCTGGGCCGCGACGTGCGCTCGGTCCTGCTCTTTGCCGGCCGCTCCTCGCTTACGATCGGCTTCTGCGCTGCCGCCATGGCGTTCCTGATCGGCGGCACGATCGGCGCGCTGGCCGGCTACTTCCGCGGACCGCTGGCGGCTGTGCTGCTGCGCATCACCGATCTGTTCCACACCTTGCCCGCGATCATCATCGTGCTGTTCAGCGTGTCGCTGATGGGCTCGAACTTTTGGCTGCAGGTGGCGGCGGTTGCGCTGGCGATCTGGCCGATCGAGGCGCGCCTGGTCTACGGCCAGTTCATCACGCTGTCGGAACGCGAGTTCGTGCTGGCGGCGCGCGCGGCGGGCCTCTCGACCTTCCACGTCATCTTCCGCGAGATCCTCCCCAACGCCCTGCCGATGGTGATCGTGCAGGTCGCGCTCGATGCCAGCACGGCGATCCTGATCGAGGCCGGCCTCGGCTTCCTCGGCCTCTCGGACCCCGCCGTGCCGAGCTGGGGTGAGATGCTGAACCGCGGCCAGGAGTTCCTCGAGCTGGCGTGGTGGATGAGCGTCTTTCCCGGCATGGCGATCTGCCTCGCCGTGTTGGGCTTCAACCTGTTCGCCGACGGCGTCACCGAGATGTTCAATCCGCGTGCCTCGGGCACGCCGCCGCAGCTCACATGAGTAACCTCCTCAGCGCGCGGGACGTGAAGGTGCACCTGCGTGTCCATGGCCGCATCGTGAAGGCGGTCGACGGCGTCGATCTCGACGTCGAGCCGGGCCAATGCGTCGGCATCGTGGGCGAATCGGGCTCGGGCAAGAGCACGCTCGGCCGGGCGATGACGCGCCTGCTGCCGAACGTCGAGATCGCCGAGTTGTCGGGCTCGGTGCGCTTTTGCGGCGAGGACGTGCTGGCGATGGCGCCGGAGAGACTCAACGCGCTGCGCCGCCATCGCGGCCTGTCGATGGTGTTCCAGGATCCGTTGTCCTACCTCAATCCGACGCTGCGCATCGACCGCCAGCTCGCCGAGGCACTGCGCCACCTGCCGGACCGGCACGCCGTGCGCGAGACATCGGCCGAGCTGCTGCAGCAAGTCGGGCTCGACGATGCAGAGCGTATCCTGCGGCTCTATCCGCACGAGCTGTCGGGCGGCATGCGCCAGCGCGTGCTGATCGCCATGGCGCTGGCGCCCGAGCCGCAGATCCTGGTGGCCGACGAGCCGACCACGGCGCTCGACGCCACGGTGCAGTACCAGGTGATCCAGACTCTGCGCCGCCTCAACCAGGAGCGTGGTCTTGCGATGCTGATTATCACCCACGACCTCGGCATGGTCGCGGAGCTGTGCGACCGGGTCTATGTGATGTACGGCGGCAAGATCGTCGAGGCGGCCGACGTGTTCGCCCTGTTCGACGCGCCGCAGAATGCCTACACCGCGAGCCTGCTCGCTGCGGCACGCCGGTTGCACCAGACCAAGGCGCTCGGGACGACATGACGCCGATCCTGTCCGCGCGCGCCATCGTCAAGACCTTCGCTGGGCGAAACTGGTTCGGCTCCGACGATAAGCGCGCCGTCGACAATGTCGACCTCGATGTCAACGAGGGCGAGACCCTGGCGATCGTGGGCGAGTCCGGCTCCGGCAAGAGCACGCTGGCCCGCATCCTTCTCGGGCTGGTCAAGCCGACTTCGGGCAGCGTCACCTACCAGGGGCAACCGCTGGAGGACTTCGCGACGTCCGATTGGGCGACCTTCCGGAAGGCGATCCAGCCTGTTTTCCAGGACCCGGCCTCGTCGCTCAACCCGCGCATGCGGGTCGACACCACGCTGAGCCACGTCCTGCGGCGCCACAAGCTCGCGACGCGGCAGACGCTCGATGCGGAGATCGCCACGCTGCTGGCCTCGGTCGGCCTCGACGCGGCGCAGTTCCGCGACCGCTATCCGCACCAGCTGTCGGGCGGCCAGCAGCAGCGCATCGCGATCGCCCGGGCAATGGCGGTGCGGCCCAGGCTGATTGTTGC
>VBAF01000474.1 GCA_005884705.1 Alphaproteobacteria bacterium | reverse complement strand
TGCGCTGACCGCCTTCCAGAACGCGCTGTTCGCCGACCGGCTGCCGGGCGAAGTGCGGTTCCGCCCGTTCTTCTATCCGCCGACCTGGCTGTTGATGCTGCTGCCGTTGGCCACGCTCGCCGTCGGCCAAGCCTATGCGCTGTTCCTCGCGGGAACCGTGGCGCTGGCAAGCCTCTTCGAGGGCCGCCATGACTGGCCGGGCTGGCTCGCCATCCTGGTGTCGCCGGCGGCGGCCTGGGTAGCGCTGACCGGCCAGAACACCTTCCTCAGCCTGGCGCTGTTCTACGGCGGCTTGCGCCTGCTCGACACAGCGCCCGCAGCCGCCGGCATCCTGCTCGGCCTGCTTGCCTACAAGCCGCAGCTCTGGCTGCTGGTGCCCCTGGCGTTGATCGCCGCGCGCCAATGGCGGGTGCTCGCGTGGACCCTCGGCACGGTGATCGCCGTCGCACTCGCGAGCCTCGCCGTGTTCGGCCCCGATCTGTGGCGCGCCTTCTTCGATGCCGCGCGCGAGGCAGGCTCGGCGCGGATCGTCGACGAGATGCTGTCGCGCGTCTCCTCGCAGATCGTGAGCCTGTTCGCCGCCGGGACCATTCTCGGCCTGCCGCGGAGCGTCGCCAGCGTGCTCCAGCTCGCCGGCGCGGTTCTCGCCGTCGCGGCGGTCTGGATCGCCTTCCGCCGCCATCCCTCGGGCGTCGCGCGCACCGCCGTGCTGGCGACGGCGACGTTCCTGGTGTCGCCTTACACGCTCAACTACGACCTGCTGCTGCTGATGCCCGCGGCGGTCGGACTGTTCCGCGAAGGCGCGCACAAGGGCTTCTATCCCGGCGAGCGGCTGCTCTACATCGTGCTGTGGCTGATGCCGCTCGCCGGCATGGTGCTGAGCCGCTTCGGCCTGCCCGTGGTGCCGTTGGTGATCCTGCTGTTCGGTGCCGTCGCCTGGATGCGGCTTCCTCAGCCGAAAGGCGAATTGCGGGCGGTCGCGGCCGCGCGCTAAAACCCGGGGAATTGGGAGGAAATCCATGAGCGACGAACTGATCGCCGTCAGCCCCGATTGGGCCAAGCGCGCCTATGTCGACGAGGCCAAGTACAAGGAGATGTACGCGGCCTCGGTCAAAGACCCCGCCAAGTTCTGGGGCGAGCACGGCAAGCGGCTCGACTGGATCAAGCCCTACTCCGCCAACGCGGTGCGCGACGTCGACTACACCGGCGATGTCCGCATCCGCTGGTTTCACGACGGCGTGCTGAACGTCTCGGCCAACTGCATCGACCGCCACCTCGCCAAGCGCGGCGAGCAGGTCGCGATCCTCTGGGAGGGCGACGACCCGACCAAGAGCAAGAAGATCACCTATCGCGAGCTGCATGGCGAAGTCTGCCGCATGGCCAATGCGCTCAGGGAGCTCGGCGTCAAGAAAGGCGACCGGGTCACCATCTACCTGCCGATGATCCCGGAAGCTGCCTACGCGATGCTCGCCTGCACCCGCATCGGCGCCATCCACTCCGTCGTGTTCGGCGGCTTCTCGCCCGATTCGCTCGCCAACCGCATCCAGGATTGCGACAGCAACGTCGTCATCACTGCCGACGAGGGCCTGCGCGGCGGCAAGCCGGTGCCGCTCAAGGCCAACACCGACGAGGCGCTGAAGAAGTGCCCGATGGTCAAGAAGGTGCTGGTGGTCCAGCACACCGCCGGGCGAGTTGGCTGGGACAAGAACCGCGACGTATGGTGGCACGAGCTCAAGGCCAAGGTGCCGGCCGACTGCCCGCCCGAGCCGATGGGCGCGGAGGATCCGTTGTTCATCCTCTACACCTCCGGCTCGACGGGAAAACCTAAAGGTGTGTTGCACACATCGGGTGGCTATCTGGTGTTCGCCTCGATGACGCACCAGTACGTCTTCGACTACCACGACGGCGAGATCTACTGGTGCACCGCCGATGTCGGCTGGGTGACCGGCCACAGCTACATCGTCTACGGCCCGCTCGCCAACGGCGCCACCACCCTGATGTTCGAGGGCGTGCCCAACTATCCCGACACCAGCCGGTTCTGGCAGGTCGTCGACAAGCACCAGGTCAACATCTTCTACACCGCGCCGACCGCGATCCGCGCCCTGATGCGCGACGGCGAGGCGCCGGTGAAGAAGGCGAGCCGCAAGAGCCTGCGCCTGCTCGGATCGGTCGGCGAGCCGATCAACCCCGAAGCCTGGCTCTGGTATTACCGCGTGGTCGGCGACAGTCGCTGCCCGATCGTCGACACGTGGTGGCAGACCGAGACCGGCGGCATCCTGATCACGCCGCTGCCCGGCGCGACCAAGCTCAAGCCCGGCTCGGCGACCCAGCCGTTCTTTGGCGTCACGCCGGTGATGGTCGATGCCGAGGGCAAGGAGCTGCACGGGCCCTGCTCGGGCAATCTCTGCCTGGTCGATTCCTGGCCCGGCCAGATGCGCACGGTCTATGGCGACCATCCGCGCTTCATCGAGACCTACTTCAAGACCTACCCCGGCAAGTATTTTACGGGCGACGGGGCTCGCCGGGAC
>VBAF01000473.1 GCA_005884705.1 Alphaproteobacteria bacterium | reverse complement strand
CCCACTGCCGTGTCATCCAGGCTTCCGGCACCGCGCCGGCCAGCACCAGCAGGAACATCGCCGTCGCGAGGCGCCGCGCCACGGCAGGCTGATGCAACAGCGCGAGCAGCGCCGGACGGGGCTTGGGCCAGGCAACCTCCAGCCAGGAGGCGAGCAGCAGCACGAGCAGCGTGCCACCCGCGGCGGTGCGCGCGACGTAGTGCGACGGCGGGAACAGGTAGGCCGCGGGACGAACCTCGCGGAGCCACGGGCTCGCGGCGAGAAGCAGGCCCGCGACCGCCACCGCGATCAAGGGCCCGCGGCCGGCCAGCCAGGATGGAAAGAGCAGCGCCCCCAGGCCGATCACCACCAGGGCGAGCAGCGGAATGACGAATTGCAGGTTTTGCCAGAAATCGAAGGTCGCGGCGCGCACCCGTACGAAGTGGTCGTGATGCCAGTACTCGACCACGGTGCTGAGAGCCACCAGCGCCGCGCCGAGGAAGGCGAGCGCCGCCACGGCGGTCAGCATGCGGCCCAGCGGCTCGGGCTGGCCGCGCATCGACCACAGCACGACCGCCGCGGCAGCGGGCCCGAGATAGATCATCGCCTCGTACGAGGCGATGCCGACCAGACCAAAGGCGAGCATCAGCGCGCCGTCGCGCCAGGCCGGCTCGCGCCGCGTCAGGGCGATCGTGAACGTGGCGGTCACCAAAGCATAGGTGATGAGATGCTCGCCGACCGCGAAGAAGCCGGTCGGCAGATGCACCACCGCCACAACGGCGATGACCGCCGCCAGAAGCGCGCCCTGCCCGCGCGCGCGCTTCAGCGCCAGGTGATAGAGCGCGGCGGGGACGGCGAACAGCATCGCCGAGAAGGTGATCGCCAGCATATGCGCGTCGCGCACGCCCGCCCTGGCCAGCAGCAGCACCGGCGTCTCGGTCAGCCAGGCGAGATGGGCTCGCGCCGGATAGAAATCATGGTAGGCCCCGGTCTCGAGCATGTTGGCCAGGAACGACGCGCCGTCCCAGAACAGGCCGCGGCAGAGCACAGCATTGACCGCGGCCTGCAGCCACAGCAGCAGGACCATGCCCCGGTAGCAGGCGGTGGCTGTCATCGCTCAGTCGCGCCAGTAGAAGCGGCCCAGGTTCGGCGGCTCCTGCGGCGGGAACGGCACCCACTCGGTGAAATCACGCGGCGGCGCGAGCACGCCATCGCCGGGCTTGCCGCGCAGCAGCAGGCTCTGGCTGGTCAGCACCCAGTTCTCGATCAGCAGCGCATGCGGCCGCCGGCCGATCGGCGTGTCCTCGACCGCGATCACGCCGCCATGCCCGCGGACGCTGGACCGCATGACGTCGAGGTAGTTGACCCAGCTCTGCGTCAGGAAGAGGTCGGCGGGGACGCCCGCGACCAGCATCACGAAGGCGAAGGTGAGGAAGCGGCCGTTGGCCGCCGCCAGGCGCAACGCCGCCAGCGCCCGCACCTTCTCGACCGCCGGCGAGCGCCAGGTCACGATCAGCACGATCATGCCGCCGATGATCAGCCCGCTCACGGTGCGGGCGACGTATTGCGACTTGGCGAGCGGGCGCACCAGCCCGTCGTTCAGCGCCAGCAGCGGCGACAACGCGAGCAGTCCCAGGAACAGCCCGGCGACGAGATAGGGCAGCGGGCGTTTGAGGTCGTGCGGCTTCACGAGGCCCCAGACGACGACGAGCAGGGTTGCGCCGAACACCAGGTCGAACTGCAGGTTCTGCCAGAAGTCGGCCGCCATCACCCAGGTCTCCACGAGATGCTCGGCCGAGTGCGGATGCACCACGGAGTTGATGGCGACCATCATGGCGAGGATCATGAACACGGCGGAAGCCAGATGCAGCAGCGTCGGCACCACCGGCCGGGCCGGCGCGCGCCACAGCTTCCACAGTATGATACCGCCGAGCAGCGGACCGAGATAGATCCGTATCGCCAGCAGCGCGAGCAGCAGCAGGATCACGCTGTTCCACAGGGTCAGGCGCTCGGCGGTGCCGAGGCGGACGGCGATCAGGATCGCGACGGCATAGAGCGTGTTGTACTCACCGACGATGAAGAACGAGGTGGTCATGAAGACGATGGCGATCGCGGCGATCACCACCGCGAGCAGAACCGGGTCGTCCTTGGCCCGGCGCAGGGCGAGCGTGTAGAAGATCGTCGGCAGGGCGAACAAGCCGAGCGAGAGCAGCCGCGCCAGGAGATGCAGGTCGGTGACGCCCAGGGTCACCGCGGCCATCACCGGGATCTGGCCCAGCAGCATGGCGTAGAGGCGTGGCAGGTAGAAGTCGAAGAACGCCTCGTGGCGCGCGATGTGCACCAGGAAATTCGCGCCGTCGACGAACAGGCCGCGGGATGTCCAGCTATGCCAGAGGGCGAGCGCCCAGATGATCGCAACGGTCGCCCGATATGCCGTAGTCCTGGAGATCATGCCGCCCCTGCGGGCTCTACAGGACCGGCCGGACATGCTGAGTTGGGAAAAGGTCGAGGCGATCCCGGGCTGGTTCGGCTTCCATTCGTATGCCCTGTGGCGGAGCCTGCTCGACTTCCAGAAGGCCGAGGACGTGCGCGGCGATCTGCTCGAGATCGGCGTCTGGCGCGGCCGCTCGGCCTCGGTCCTGGCCTCCTACCGCCGCGACGGCGAAACCCTCTATCTCTGCGACCTCGAGGTCGACGGCGAGGCGCTGCGGGCTGTTTTCGACACGGTCGGCGCGGCGAGTCCCAGGATGGTCGCGATTTCGGCGCCATCCAGCGAGCTGCCGGGCCGGCTCGATCTGCGCGCCCTGCATCAGGCCGTGCGCTGGATGCACATCGACGGCGAGCATACCGGGGCCGCCGTCTACGCCGAGCTCGAGCTCGCCCACCGGATCGTCCGGGCCGACGGCCTGGTGGTGATCGACGACTTCTTCTCGCCGCGCTACCCCGCCAA
>VBAF01000082.1:5407-18759 GCA_005884705.1 Alphaproteobacteria bacterium | reverse complement strand
CCGCCTTCTCGTGGTCGTCGAGGCAGTCGAGATGCTGCACCGAACCCTTGTCGGTCATGATCGAGGTCCAGGTGTCCTCGTCGTTGCGGCCCTTCTGGATCAACAGCTTCTCGAGGTACGGATTGCGCACCACGAAGGACCCCGACAGCGTCTTGTGATTGTAGACGTTGGCCGCCGACGGCTCGATGCCGGGCGAGGCGCCGCCGCAGATGATCGAGATCGACGCGGTCGGCGCGATCGCCAGCTTGTTGGAGAAGCGCTCCTCGATGCCGAAGTCGGCGGCATCCGGGCAGGCACCACGTTCCTTCGCGAGCGTCTTCGACGCCTGGTCGCAGTGGCCGCGGATGTGCTTGAACATCTTCTTGTTCCACACCTTGGCCATCACCGCCTCGAGCGGGATGTTGTTGGCCTGCAGGAAGGAGTGGAAGCCCATCACGCCGAGCCCGACCGAGCGCTCGCGCATCGCGGCATAGGTCGCCTTGGCGAAGTCGCTGCCGGCGGTGTCGATGAAGCCCTGCAGCACGTTGTCGAGGAAGCGCATCACGTCCTCGATGAAGGTCGGATGCTCGTGCCATTCGAGATAGGTCTCGAGATTGAGCGAGCTCAGGCAGCACACCGCGGTGCGCTGCTTGCCGTGATGGTCGACGCCGGTCGGCAGGGTGATCTCGGAGCACAGGTTCGAGGTCTTGACCTCGAGGCCGGCGAGCTTCTGCTGCTCGGGCCGCGCCTTGTTCACGTGGTCGACGAAGATCAGGTAGGGCTCGCCGGTCTCGACCCGCGCCGTCAGGATGCGGATCCACAGATGGCGCGCCGAGATCTTGCGCAGCACCGCGCCGTCCTTGGGCGAGGTCAGGCCCCACTCCTCGTCGTTCTCGACCGCACGCATGAAGGCGTCGGAGATCAGCAGGCCGTGATGGAGATTGAGCGCCTTGCGGTTGGGATCGCCGCCGGTCGGGCGGCGGATCTCGATGAACTCCTCGATCTCGGGATGGCTGACCGGCAGGTAGACCGCCGCCGAGCCGCGCCGCAGCGAGCCCTGGGAGATCGCCAGGGTCAGCGAATCCATGACCCGGATGAAGGGCACGACGCCGGACGTCTTGCCGTTCATGCCGACCTTCTCGCCGATCGAGCGCAGGTTGCCCCAGTAGGAGCCGATGCCGCCGCCGCGCGCCGCCAGCCAGACATTCTCGTTCCACAGGCCGAGGATGCCTTCGAGCGAGTCGTTGGCCTCGTTCAGGAAGCACGAGATCGGCAGGCCGCGCTGCGTGCCGCCGTTCGACAGGACCGGCGTCGACGGCATGAACCACAGATTGGAGATGTAGTCATAGATGCGCTGGGCATGCGCATCGTCGTCGGCATAGGCCGAGGCGACACGGGCAAACATGTCCTGGTAGGACTCCCCCGGCATCAGATACCGGTCGGAGAGGGTGGCCTTGCCAAAGATCGTCAGGCGGTCGTCCCGAGAGGGATCGGTAACAACCCGCGCACCGCTTCGAACTTGAACAACATCAAACACTTGCGGCTCCCCTTTTCTTTTTGTCCACCCCTGTGGAAAACACAGTTTGTGGAGATATCTACATCTTGAGGGCCTTATTTCCGCCCCCACTATTCCTTGATGATACCCCACGTCTTGGGCCTGTCATTTCCAATTTTGTCTACCGCTTGTGAATCTGAGGAATCCCACCTTAAGTATTTGAAACGGGCCAGGAAATTAGTTTCGCGACCATGCCATTTTGATCCGTGGACGAACCTTCGCAACTGCAGCATGAAATGAGAACAAAACGCGCTTTGCCGCGGATTTCTAGGCCGTCAGACGGAATCCGCAGCTAATCGGCGGACCGTCGATGGCGGAGTCCCCGAAACCTCCCGTGCGAAGGGCACTTCTTTCGTCGTCAGATTGTCACACGCGGGCGTACCATCGCTGGGGGCCCGCAGGACTTGAGGACAGGACGATGGCGACATCGCCGGCGACGCGTGTTTACGGGCTCGAGGCAATCGGCGTCGCGGCCGGCACGGCGGAGGCGCAGGCCTTCGCCCGCCGGCTCTACGAGCGGGTCGCCGACAACGATCTCGCCGGCGCCTCGGCCGAGCAGCGTGCCGCGGCCGCCCTCTCGCTGCTGGCGTTTGCCCGGCGCCGGCTGCCCGGCGTGGCCAAGGTGCGCGTCTTCAATCCCGAACCCGCCGAGCACGGCTTCGAGAGCCGCCACACCGTGGTGCAGATCGTCAACGACGACATGCCGTTTCTGGTCGATTCGATCGCCGCCGAGCTCGGCCGCCGCGAGCTCGGCGTCCATCTGCTCGCCCATCCGGTGCTGATGGTTCACCGCGATCTCGACGGCGACCTGTTGCAGCTCAAAGCCGACGGCCAGGGCCGGCCCGAATCGATGATGCATATCGAGATCGACCGCCAGGCAGAGCCGGCACAGCTCGACGATCTCGCCGCGACGCTGGGGCGCGTGCTGGCCGAGGTCCGGTTGGCGGTGGGCGACTGGCGGACGATGCGGCAGGCCGCCCTCGACGCCGTGGAGGATCTCAGACCTGAGCACTCGCCCGAGGAGCAGGAGTTCCTGCGCTGGCTCGAGGCCGACCACTTCACCTTCCTCGGCCATCGCCGCTATCGCTATGTCGACGACGGGGGCCATGCCGGCGGCCTGCGCTTCGAGGTCATCGCGGGCTCCGCTTTGGGCATCCTGCGCCGCGACGAGGTTCGGCTGTTCGGTGCGGGGCTGGGCGGCGGCGAGGCGATGGCGCGCTTCGCTCGCGGGCCCGAGCCGCTGCTGATCGTCAAGACCGACCGCGAATCGGGGTCACCGGCGAACGCCGCCTGGTCGGCCTGTTCACCTCGACGGCCTATCACGCGCGAATCCAGGATGTGCCGCTGCTGCGCGGCCGGGTCGACAGCGTGCTGCGCCGTTCGGGCCTCGATCCCAACGGCCATGACGGCAAGGCGCTGCTGGCCATCCTCGATTCCTATCCGCGCGACGAGCTGTTCCAGATCGACACCGATACGCTGTACCAGCACGCGCTCGGCATCCTGCAGCTCCAGGAGCGCCATCGGGTGGCGCTGTTCGTGCGCCGCGACCCGGTCGGCCGCTTCGCGAGCTGCCTGGTGTTCGCGCCGCGCGAGCGCTTCGACGCCGCCCTGAACGAGCGCTTCCGCGACACCCTGCAGGCGGCGTGGCACGGCACCGTGACCTCGATCACCGGCTCCGGCAGCACCGATTCGGCGCTCGCCCAGGCGCTCTACACGCTGAAGCTCGACACGCCCGACAGCCCGACCCCCGACCTCGCCGAGCTGGAGCGCGCGCTGGCCGACGCGGCGACCACCTGGAACGACCGGCTGCGCGCGGCGCTCCAAGAGAGGCTCGGCGAGGTCGAGGGCCGCCAGGCCAGCCGACGTTGGCGCGCCTGGTTCCCCTCGACCTATCGCGACAGCTTCGACGCGGCGCGGGCGACGGCCGACATCGAGCCCCTGCAGGCAGCGCTGGAGGGCAGCGACTTCGGCGTGCGCCTCGGCCGGCGCGCCGGCATGCCGGCGCATCGCTTCACCGTGCGGCTGTTCCATCCGACGAAGCCGATTGCGCTCAGCGACATCCTGCCGTTGGCCGAGAATCTCGGCCTCCGGGTGCTGAGCGAGGCGCCGTTCCAGCTCCAGATCCCGGGCAGCGACGGCGTGGCGCTGCAGGTGCTGCGGGTCGAGACGGCGGACAAGTCGCCGGTCGATCTCGCGGCGGTGGGACCGCGCTTCGTCGAGACCCTCGGCCATCTGTGGTCGGGCACGCTCGAGAATGACGGACTGAACAAGCTGGTGCTGGC
The DNA here is from genome assembly GCA_005884705.1 of Alphaproteobacteria bacterium. GTDB lineage: Bacteria > Pseudomonadota > Alphaproteobacteria > Reyranellales > Reyranellaceae > Reyranella. The sequence goes on along the minus strand of VBAF01000082.1, from coordinate 14,943 downwards.
GGCGGGGCTGGCGTGGCGCGAGCTGGCGCTGCTGCGCGCCTACGCCAAGTACCTGCGCCAGACCGGCATCTCCTTCAGCCAGGACTACATGGAGCGCGCGCTGGTCGCCTATCCCACGATCGCGCGCGGCGCGATCGAGCTGTTCAAGGCGCGCTTCGATCCGGCGCTCGGCACGAAACGCCAGGCGGTGCTGGACGTCGTCGAGAAGTCGCTTGCCGAAGCGCTGGAGGGCGTGGCGACGCTCGACGAGGATCGCATCCTGCGGCGGTTCCTGAATGCGATACGCTGCAGCCTGCGCACCAACTACTGGCTCGGCAAGGACTGGATCTCCTTCAAGATCGACAGCCGCACGATCGACGAGCTGCCAGCGCCGCGGCCGCTGTTCGAGATCTTCGTCTGCAGCCCGCGCATGGAAGGCATCCATCTGCGCGGCGGCCGGGTGGCGCGCGGCGGCATCCGCTGGTCCGACCGGCGCGAGGACTTCCGCACCGAGGTCCTCGGCCTAATGAAGACCCAGATCGTGAAGAACGCGGTGATCGTGCCGACCGGCTCGAAGGGCGGCTTCTATGTCAAGCGGCCGCCCACTGACGGCAAAGGGGGCACCGGCACGCGCGAGCAGGTCCAGGCCGAGGGCATCGCCTGCTATCAGACACTGATCCGCGGCCTGCTCGACATCACCGACAACATCGTCGACGGGCGGATCGTACCGGCCGACGTGGTGCGACACGATCCGGACGATCCTTATCTCGTGGTCGCCGCCGACAAGGGCACCGCCACTTTCTCCGATATCGCCAACGGGCTGGCGCGCGAGTACGGCTTCTGGCTCGACGACGCCTTCGCCTCGGGCGGCTCGGCCGGCTACGACCACAAGAAGATGGGCATCACCGCCCGCGGCGCCTGGGAATCGGTGAAGCGGCATTTCCGCGAGCTCGGAACCGACATCCAGCGCACGCCGTTCAGCGTGGTCGGCGTCGGCGACATGTCGGGCGACGTGTTCGGCAACGGCATGCTGCTGTCCCGGGAGATCAAGCTGCTGGCGGCGTTCGACCACCGCCATATCTTCATCGATCCGGCGCCAGAATCGATTGAAGGGGGGCCGGCCGCATCCTGGGCCGAGCGCAAGCGGCTGTTCGACCTGCCGCGCTCGTCCTGGATGGATTACGACAAGAACCTGATCTCCAAGGGCGGCGGCGTGTTCGCGCGCACCGCCAAGTCGATCACACTGTCGGACGAGGCGCGCCGGGCGCTCGGCCTCGACCGGCCGGCGCTGACTCCCGTCGACCTGATGCGCGCCATCCTGAAGGCGCCGGCCGACCTGCTCTATTTCGGCGGCATCGGCACCTACGTTAAGGCCTCGAGCGAGAGCAACGCCGAGGCCGGCGACCGTTCGAGCGATGCCCTGCGCATCGACGCCGCCGAGCTGCGCGCCAAGGTGATCGGCGAGGGTGCCAATCTCGGCCTCACCCAGCGCGGCCGCGTGGAAGCCGCGCTGGCGGGACGTAAGATCAACACCGACGCGCTCGACAACTCGGCGGGTGTCGACACGTCCGATCACGAGGTCAACATCAAGATCGCGATCGGCCAGGTCGCCGACCGCGAGCCGCTGCTGTTCAGCATGACCGAGCAGGTCGCCGCCCTGGTGCTGCGCCACAATTACCAGCAGAGCCAGGCAATCAGCGTGGCCGAGGCGCAGGCGGCGGAGGAGCACGACCGGCTCGAGCGCTTCATGCGCGCCCTTGAACGGCAGGGCCGGCTCGACCGCGCGGTCGAGTTCCTGCCCGACACCGCGGCGATGCGGGCGCGGGCGCTCAACAAGCAGTTCCTGACGCGGCCCGAGCTCTCGGTGCTGCTGGCCTATGCCAAGATCGACCTCAGCGACGAGATCCTCGACTCCGACCTGCCTGACGATCCGCTGCTCGAAGGCGAGCTGCTGCGCTACTTCCCCAGCACGCTGCAGCAGAGGTTCGAGCCGCAGATCCGCGCGCACCGGCTGCGTCGCGAGATCGCCACGCTGCAGGTCGTCAATTCGCTGGTCAATCGCTGCGGCCCGACCTTCGTGCGCACGGTCGGCGGGCGGACCGGCGCCCCAGCGGCGGCGATCGCGCGCGCCTTCGCCGTGGTGCGCGACGCCTGGAAACTGCGCGCGCTGTGGGCCGAGATCGAGGCGCTCGATCCGACGCTCAAGGCCGAGGCGCAGACCTCCATGCTGGTCGCCTCGCAGCGCTTCCTGCTGCGCGCCGTGCAATGGACGCTGCGCCGCCTGCCGCAGCCGATCGACACCCTGGCCGCGACCGAGCAGCTCGGGGCGGCCGTTGCGGCACTGGGCGACCTGCCGGCTGCGCTGATCGGCGGGGCCGAGAGCGCGGCGCTGAACGAGCGTGCCGCCGCCTTCGAGACGCTGGGCGCGCCGACCGCTGTCGCGCGCCGGGCTTCGGCGCTGGAGACGCTCGCCGCGGCGGGCGACCTGATGCTGGCGGCGAAGGCCAACGGCTGCTCGATCGAGACGGCGGCGCGGCTCTATTTCACGCTGGGCGAACGGCTGTCGCTGGCGCCGCTCGAGGCGGCGGCGCACAAGCTGCCGCGCGACGGCCAATGGCCGGCCCAGGCGGCGGTCGCCATGAACGACGAGCTGGCCGCCCTGCATGCCGATCTCCTGGGCTCGGTGCTGCGGACCGGCGGCGACACCGAGACCGCCCTGCAGCGCTGGGCCGAGGGCCGCCGGCTTGCGCTGGAGCGGGTCGACCGGCTCAAGGAGGAGCTCGCGACCGCAAGCCCGATCGACCTGGCCATGCTGTCGGTCGCCGCCAGCGAGTTGCGGTCGCTTGTCTGAGCCGCGATCATCGCCATCTTGGAGGTCATCATGAGCGACAAAGTCCAGAAATCCGACACCGAGTGGCAGAAGGAGCTCGACCCGCTGCAGCACCATGTGCTGCGCAACCACGGCACCGAGCGGCCCTTCACCAGCCCGTTGAACAACGAAAAGCGCCCCGGCGTCTTCCGCTGCGCCGGCTGCGGCGAGCCGTTGTTCGATTCGACGACCAAGTACGAAAGCGGCTCGGGCTGGCCGTCGTTCTGGGCGCCGAAGCAAGGCGCGGTCGACACCACGACCGACGCCAGCCACGGCATGGTCCGGATCGAGGTCCAATGCGCCAAGTGCGGCGGCCATCTTGGCCACGTCTTTCCCGACGGCCCGCAACCGACCGGCGAGCGCTACTGCATGAACGGCGCGGCGCTCAAGTTCGAGGAGAAGAAGTAGGTCTTACGTCGCGACGCGAACGTCGGTGCGCGCGAAGTCCGCTCCCTTGAACAGCAACGGCGCATCGAGGCTTTTGGCCAAGGCATAGGCGGCACAGTCGCCAAAGTTCAGGCCGGCGGGGTGAATGCCTTTGCCCCACCGGCGAAAGGCATCGAAAGCGAGCATCGACTGCCGTTCATCGAACGCCGCGATCTTCAGCCCTGCTGTCGCGAAGAGCGTTTCGTACTCTTGTAGAAGAGGCTCGCGTCCCCGGGAATAAGCGACGGTCCGGCTCTCATAATTCGTCACCGCGGAGATCCACGAATCGGTCGTCGACACCAACGCGCCTAGGAACACCGCAGCGTCGGACTCGCGTAGTAAGATGGCGATGATCGCCGAGCTGTCGACGACGATCACTTCCAGATGCCGCGCTCGTCATAGCCGATGATTTCATCGGGGGTTCGATCATCGTAGACCGGCAACGCCGCCGCCCGCTTGCTGATCTCCTCGAGCTTGCGCAGCTTCACGAGTTGCTCGGGCGTCAGCCGGGCGATCCTCTCGGCATGCTCGGTCTCCATCCGCCGGAGCTTGTCCGCTGCCGCCTGTTTGACCGCTTCGGTGATGGAAAGGCCGGTGCGCTGGGCCAATCGCCGGACGACCTCTTCGGTCTCCCGATCTTTAATGTTTAGGGCCATCTTTCTTCCTATCTTCCTTGACTAGGAATATAGGAAGAAAGCCATTCTTTATCAAGCCGGCAAGCCCTTCAGGAAGTCGATCAGCAGCCGGTTGACCGCGTCCGCCCGCTCCTGCTGCACCCAGTGGCCGGCGCCGTCGAGGATGTGGCTGCCGCGCAGGCCGGGCAGGGTCTTCGGAAAGGCATCGAGCTGCGACTGCGCCGCCGGAAAGCGCAGCACGCCGTCCTTGGCTCCGGCGATGAACAACGAGGGCTGGCGGATCGGCTGGCCGCGCCAGGCGCCGCCGAGCTCCCAGTTGCGCCGCAGGTTGCGGTACCAGTTCAGCCCGCCGCGAAAGCCGGTGCGGGCAAACTCGGCGGTGTAGTGGTCGAGGTCGGCCTCGGTGAGCCACTTGGGCAGCGCCGGCGGATCGACCGTGTTGCCGAGCAGGGTGCCGGTCGGCAGCCGGCCGAAGCCCTTGCCTTTGTCCTCGAGATCGCCGCTGGCGGTGAAGTAGAGCCGCCGCAGCGCGCCGCGGATGTCCTGCTGCAGCTCGGCCTCGGCGACGCCGGGCTTCTGGAAATACTGCAGGTAGAAGTCCTTGATGCCGAGCTTCTCGAGCGCCGTCAGGATGTCGACATAGCCCGGCGGCGCGTAGGGCACGCTCATGCCGCACACCGCGATGAAGAGATCGGGCCGCCAGAGCGCCGCGTGCCAAGCGACCGGCGCGCCCCAGTCGTGACCGACGATCACGGCTTGCGTCTCGCCGAGCGCCTTCACCAGCTCGGCCATGTCGCCGACCAGGTGGTGGAGCGTGTAGTGCTCGATTGGCTCGGGCGCCTCGGTGCCGCCGTAGCCGCGCATGTCGGGCGCGACGCAGCGGAAACCGGCGGCGCTCACCGCCGCGAGCTGATGGCGCCACGAATACCAGCTCTCCGGCCAGCCGTGGCAGAACAGCACCAGCGGGCCCCCATGATCCATTGGGCCGGCCTCGGCGTAGCGCATATGGAGGGTGTTGGCGCTCGTCGTCTTCAGCGTCGCGCTCATGCCCTGGTCCTCCCTCGCCATTTCATGGTCGCGCCGGCCGCCAGCACCATCGCCGGCAGGGCGATGAACGAGGTCGGCGCCAGCGAGGCGATGCCGGTCAGTCCGTTGCCGACCGTGCAGCCCAGCGCCAGCACGCCGCCCACGCCCATCAGCGCGCCGCCCCCGGCGTAGCGCAGCATGTCGGCCGGCCGCTCGAAGCCCTCGAGCTTGAACTCGTGCCGCAGCCCCGCGACCAAGGCCGCGCCAACCAGCGTGCCGGCGATGAAGGCGATGCCGAAGTTGATCTTCGAACCGGTCCAGGTCAGCAGATAGATCAGCGAATCGCCGCCGCCGCGGGTGGCGTTGAGGCTCTCGACGACAGTCGGGTCGAAATCGTCACGGCCCAGCACGCCGGTGACCAGATAGCCCGCCGCCACCAGCGCGCCGATCAAGGTGCTGCCGATCAGGTGCCGCGTCGCCACCGGCCGCCACAGGATGAAGGCCAGTGCGGCCACCAGCACGACGACGCCGGCGATCAGCGGCATGGTCTGCTTGGCGAGGTCGACCGAGCTCGCGGCCATCAGCGCGGCGCGCGCCGGCGCCAGGATGCCGCGGATGGTGGCGTAGGCGACGAAGGCGAAGACGACGAACACCACGACCGAGCGCAGGTTGCCACCGGCGGCCAGCACCAGCATGCGCGTGCCGCAGCCGCCGGTCAGCACCATGCCGACGCCGAACAGCAGGCCGCCGAGCAGCGCGCCGCCCCAGAACAGCTGGCTCGGCAGCACGACCGCCTTGGAGAGATCGAGATGGCCGGTGAGCACCAGCGCCTGCACCGAGATCAGCGCCACCACCATCGCCAGCAGAAAACCGCGCGCGCGCGGCGCATCGGCGGTGGTCAGCACGTCCTCGACCGCGCCGCGCAGGCAGAAGCCCGACCAGCGCGCGAGCGCCCCGAATCCCGCGCCGACCGCGAAGCCGGCCAGCGCGACCTCCTCCTGCAGGTCCATGGTCATGCCGGGAGATTAGCCGCGAAGGTGCAGCGGATGCGACAGCCTTGCGCGCACCGAGGCGCGCGTGCCGAACACCAGCGAGGCGAGGAAGAACAGGCTCGCCATCAGCACGATCAGCGGGCCCGACGGCAGGCCGGCATGGAACGACACCAGCAGGCCGATCGCGCCCGACAGGAAGGCCATTGGTGCGGCGATCGCCGTCATCGACCAGACCTCGCGCGCCCAGAACGACGCGGCCACCGCCGGCAAGAGCATCAGACCGAGTGCCATCAGGGTGCCGAGCGCCTGGAAGGCGGCGACCATGTTCAGCACGGCGAGCCCGAGGAAAAGCGAGTGGTAGAGCGCGCCGCGCACGCCCATCGCGGCGAGGAAGCCGGGATTGAAGCATTCGACGACCAGCGGGCGATAGATCGCGGCGAGGCCGGCCAGGGTGAGCGTCGTCGTGCCGGCGACCAGCAGGAGCGCCGTGCGGTCGACCGCGAGGATGGCGCCGAACAGGATGTTCATCAGGTCGACCGCCGAGCCGCGCAGGCTGACGATCAGCACGCCGAGCGCCAGCGCCGTGAGATAGGCGGCGGCGAAGCTCGCATCCTCGCGCATCGACGTGAAGCGGGCGATCGCGCCCGAGACCAGCGCCGTCGTGATGCCGGCCAGGAAGCCGCCGAGGCTCATCGCCGGCAGCGACAGCCCGCCCAGCAGGAAGCCGAGCGCCGCGCCGGGCAGCAGGGCATGGGCCAGCGCATCGCCCATCAGGCTCATGCGGCGCAGGATCAGGAACACGCCGATCGACGAGCCGCCGACGGCGAGGCAGAGGCTCGCCACCAGCGCGCGTTTCATGAACCCGAAATCGGCGAACGGCGCGATCAGGAGATCGTAAATCACGCGGTCCGCCGCAGCGGCACCTCGCAGGCGCCGGCCTGCTCGTCCCACGCCTCGGCCATGGCGCGGGCGCGCAGCAGGTTCTCGGCCGACAGCACGCGGGCCGTCGGGCCGCTATCGACCAGCTCGCGCGCCAGCAGCAGGCTGTTGGGAAAGTCGCGCCGCACCTGGTCGAGATCGTGCAGCACGGCGATCACCGTGCGCTGCTCGCTGCGCCAGCGGCGAATCACGTCCATCAGGTCGGCGACGGTCTTGGAATCGATCGCGGCAAACGGCTCGTCCAACAGGACAAGATCCGCGTCTTGCAGCAAAAGCCGCGCGAACAGCACGCGCTGGAACTGGCCGACCGACAGCGTGTCGATCGGCCGGCGCTCGAAGCCGCCGAGCCCGACCGATTCGATCGCATGATGCGCATCGTGCACGTCGACCCGGCCGGCCCCGCCGAAGGCGCCGAAGCGCGACCAGCGGCCGAGCAGCACGGTGTCGAGCACCGAGATCGGGAACGAGCGATCGATCTCGGCCTGCTGCGGCAGATAGGCGATGCGCCGCGCGCTGCATTCGATGCGGCCTTCGATGCGCGGCGCGAGGCCCAGCAGGGCTTTCAGGAGCGTGCTCTTGCCCGCGCCGTTGGGACCGACGATCGCGGTCATCTCCGCCGCCGGGATCTCGGCCGAGACATGATGCACGGCCGGATGCCGATCGTAGGAGACCGTGAGATCGACCAGCCTCAGCGCGGCGCTCACAGCGCCCACCACACGCACAACCACAGCAGCGCCGCCACCCCGAGCGCGCCGACGACGCGCCGCGGCGCGCTCATGGCCAGGAGGGCCGTGCCGGGAGAGGAAGGGCCGTGCATGGCGCGAATTGTTATAATATTACCTCAGGCGAGTCTAACCGTTTGTTGATTGGAGGAGAGCGGGCCCAGTGCCCACGTTCAGCCCATGCCGCGTCTTGGAAGACGTTCCGTTTTGATCGCCGGCGCCGGCCTGCTGGCCGGTGCCGATGCCATGGCCGAGGGCAAGGCGGGCCAGGGTAACGGTCCCTGGGCGGTCGAGCTCTTCACCTCGCAGGGCTGCAGCTCGTGCCCGCCGGCCGACGCGCTGCTCGGCACGCTCGCGCGCCGGCCCGACATCGTCGCCCTCTCCTTTCATGTCGACTACTGGGACTACATCGGCTGGAAGGACCGCTTCGCCAGCAAGGCCACGACCGAGCGGCAGCGCGCCTATGCGCGCACGCTCCCCCGAGATGGTGGTCGACGGCCGCGTCCATCAGCCCGGCATCAATGACGGCCAGATCGAGTCCATGCTGGGCGATGCCAAGCGGCACTCGACGTCCCGCGCCACGCCGACACTCAACCGAATGGCCGACGGCACCCTCAGGATCTGGCTGGCGGCGGCGAAGCTCGAGGCACCGGCCGACGTCACGCTATTCGCCTACGACCGCCGCCATGCCACGCCGGTGCAGCGCGGCGAGAACGAGGGCCGCCGGCTCGACAACTTCAACGTGGTTCGCCACTTCGAGATCGTGAGCCGGTGGAACGGTGCGCAAACGCACTGGACCGTGCCGGCCGACCGCTTCCAGCCCGAGCAGGGGCTGGCAGTCATCGTGCAGCAATCCGATCACGGGCCGGTCCTCGGCGCCAACAAGCTCGAGCCGATGATCGCCGGCTAGCCTTGCGTCCGCCCCGGGCAAAGGCCAAGTTGGCTCAATGTCGCTCGCCAGCGCGTCCGGCCGCCTGACCGCCGTCCTCGGGCCGACCAACACCGGAAAGACCTATCTCGCGATCGAACGCATGCTGGGCCACGAGTCCGGCATGATCGGCTTCCCGTTGCGCCTCCTGGCGCGCGAGAATTACGATCGCGTCGTCAAGATCAAGGGCGCGCACCAGGTTGCGCTGATCACCGGCGAAGAGAAGATCGTCCCGCCCGGCGCGCGCTATTTCATCTGCACCGTCGAATCGATGCCGCTCGACCGGACGGTCTCCTTCCTCGCCGTCGACGAGGTGCAGATGGCGGCCGATCCCGAGCGCGGCCATTTCTTCACCGACCGGCTTCTGCAGGCGCGCGGCATGGACGAGACCATGCTGCTGGGCGCCGACACCATCCGCCCGGTGCTCAACCGCCTGCTGCCCGACATCGACGTCGTGGCCCGCCCGCGCTTTTCCAAGCTCACTTATGCCGGGCCCAAGAAGGCGACGCGCCTGCCGCGCCGTTCGGCCGTGGTCGGCTTCTCGGCGAGCGAGGTCTATGCCATCGCCGAGCTGATCCGCCGTCAGCGCGGCGGCACGGCGATCGTCATGGGAGCGCTCAGCCCGCGCACGCGCAACGCCCAGGTCGAGATGTTCCAGTCGGGCGAGGTCGACTACCTGGTCGCCACCGATGCAATCGGCATGGGCCTCAACATGGACGTGAACCATGTTTGGTTCGCCTCGTTGCGCAAATATGACGGCCGGCAGCTCAGGCCCCTGCGCGACGGCGAGCTGGCGCAGATCGCCGGACGCGCCGGACGCCACATGAACGACGGCACTTTCGGCACCACGATCGATGTCGGCGGGCTCGACGGGGAGACGGTCGAGGCGATCGAGAACCACCGCTTCGATCCGCTGCGCGACCTGCAATGGCGCAATTCGGAGCTCGACTTCCGTTCGGTTTCGGCACTGCTGGCGTCGCTCAATGCGCCGCCGCCGCATGCCGCGCTGCAACGGGTCCG
>VBAF01000082.1:371-5377 GCA_005884705.1 Alphaproteobacteria bacterium | reverse complement strand
GAGTTCCTGCCGCGGCTGCACGCGCCGCGCCGGGTCAAGCTGCTCTGGGAGGTCTGTCAGGTTCCTGACTTCCGCAAGACGATGACGGAGGAGCATACCGCGCTGCTCGTCCAGCTCTTCCAGCATCTCACGCAAGGCGGCGAGCGTTTGCCGGAGGACTGGATCGACAGTCACGTCAAGAGACTGGAGCGGTTCGATGGCGACATCGACACCTTGATGACCCGCATCGCCCATGTGCGGACCTGGACCTACATTTCGCACCGCGCGGACTGGATCCAGCGTGCCGCGCACTGGCAGGAGCGGGCGCGCGCCATTGAGGATCGGCTATCCGATGTGCTCCATCAGCGTTTGACTCAAAGGTTTGTCGATAGACGGGCCGCACTGCTTGTACGAAGATTGCGGGATGAGGGTGAAATGACGACGTCGGTCGCCGAAGCGGGCGAGGTCATTGTCGAGGGCGAGCATCTCGGGCGCATCGAGGGCTTCCGCTTCGTTCCCGACACGACCGAGGGCCCCGATCAAAAGGTGGCGGACCAGAAGGCCGTGCTGAGCGCCGCGCTGCGCGCGTTGCGCGAGAACCTGCCGACGCGCCTGCAGGCCTTCACCAATTCGCCCGACGGCGAGCTGGTATTCGATTCGCAGCTTCGCGTCTGCTGGGGCGGCGGGCCGGTGGCGCGCCTGCTGCCGAGCGGCGACGTGCTCGCGCCCAAGGTCGAGGCGCTGCCGTCCGACCTGCTCGACGGCCCGGCGCGCGAGGACGTCCGCAAGCGCGCCGCCGCCTGGGTCGAGACCCGCATCAGGCTCGGCCTGTCCGAACTGATGGATGCGCGCGCCACGCTCGAGCAGCTGCCGCCCGGCGCGCGCGGCATCGTCTTCCAGCTCTGCGAGCAGCTCGGCGTCCTGCCGCGCCCGCCGATCGAGCAGCAGATGGGCGAGCTCGGCGAGGAGGACCGCAAGGCGCTGGCCAAGCTCGGCGTGCGGGTCGGCGTCTATTCGCTCTATTTCCCGAGCATGCTGAAGCCGGTGCCGATCCGCCTGCGCGCCGGGCTTTGGATGGTCGCGCGCAGTCGCGACAGCATCCCGCCACTGCCGATCGAGGGCCGCACCTCGATGGATCTGCCGCCGGGCGCGGAGCGCGATTTCTACGGCGCCATCGGCTATCTGCCGCTCGGCAATCACGCGATCCGCGCCGACATGGTCGAGCGGCTGGCGGCGATGGCGCGCCAGGCGGTCCGCGAGAGCCGCGAGACCGCCCGCCGGGCGCAGCAGGACCGGGAACGCAAGCCCGAAGCCAAAGCCGCGCCGGTTCCGTCTGCTGCGACGCCCGCCCCGGCGACGACAGACGAGATCAGCGAATGGGCGATCGTCGCGGCGGCGTTCGGCGAAAGCGCGCCGCCGCCTTCGGCGAAAGCGAGCCCGCGTCCGAGGTGAAGGCGGAGGAGACGACGCCGGCGGCCGCCGAGTCCACGTTCGCGACCGAAGAGACCCCGCCGCCTGCCGAACAGCCGAAGGCCGAGGAACCGACGGCTGCCGCGGAAGAAAGCAAGGCTGAGCTCACAGCCGAAGAGCCGAAGGCGGAAGAGCCAAGGGCCGAGGAGCCGAAGGCCGAGACGGAAGCGAAGTCAGAACAGCAGGAGCCTGCTCAGCAGGAGGCCAAGCCTGCAGCGCCCAGGCCATTGCCGCCGGGCTGGTTCCGCGCCACCCCGCAGATGATGTCGCTGGTCGGCTGCTCGGAGCCCGAGATGGCCGACGTGCTGCGCGGACTGGGCTATCGCGTGCATCCGCCGTCGGACGAGCATGGGCCGCTGTTTGCCTTTTCGGTCAAGCCGCGTTTCGTGCGCGAGCGCGAGGAGCAGCGCGCCCGCCAGCGCCAGCAGGAGCGCGAGCGCCGCGACCAGAACCGGCGCGAGCGGCCCGAGCGGCCCGACGAACGGCAGTTCTTCGCCGATGCGCCGCGCCGCGACCGGCCGCAGGGGCCACGGTCGGCGGCGGGGCCCGACCGCAAGGATGGCCCACGCAGGGACGGCCCCCGTCAGGATGGACCGCGCCAGGATGGCCCGCGGCAGGACCGGCCACGCGAGGACCGCCGCGGGCCGCGGCCGCCGCGCCGCGATGCCGAAGGGCCGGCGCTTCGCCTCTACGCCACCACCGAGAAGAAGGGCGATGCGGCCGCCGATTCGCCGTTCGCCAAGCTGCTCGAGCTGAAGCTCGGCGGAAAGAAATAAGCCTCTCCGCGCATGCGGCTCGACAAGTGGCTCTGGCACGCCCGCTTCTTCAAGACCCGAACCCTCGCCGCGCGTTATGTCGAGAAGGCACGCTGCCGGGTCGACGGTCGGGTGACCGACAAGCCGCACGCCAATGTCGCGCCCGGCATGGTGCTGACCTTTGCGCTCGGGCCGAAGGTCCGGGTGGTGCGCATCGTGGCGCTGGGCGAGCGCCGCGGTCCGGCGCCGGAAGCGCGCGCGTTGTATGACGAAATCGAAGCGGCATGATGCAGTCTTGCGCCCGCCTCGCGCGCGCGTTAAGCAGCCCGCCGCTCGTGCGTGGAGCTTGTGATGACCTATGTCGTGACCGAGGCTTGCATCAAGTGCAAGTACATGGACTGCATTGAAGTCTGCCCCGTGGATTGCTTCTACGAGGGCGAGAACATGCTGGTCATCAATCCTGACGAATGCATCGATTGCGGCGTCTGCGAACCGGAATGCCCGCCCAAGGCGATCGTGCCCGACACCGAGAAGGGCATGGAGCAGTGGCTCGAGGTGAATCGGACCTACGCCGCCGAATGGCCCAACATCACCCGCAAAGGCGAGGCCCCAGCGGACGCCGACCAGTTCAAGGACGAGCCGGAAAAATTCGCCAAATACTTCAGCAAGAACCCCGGCAAGCGCTGACCCAGTCGATTTTAGGCCGAATACAGTCCTTTTGCGCGCCTTTTTGAGACCACCATGCAGTTCCTGCATGGCTCGGCGTTGCGAAAATGCAACATGAGCCGCGACTCGGGCCTGATTTTCTGGTATAACTTTCTGGCTGGAGCGGTTCGGTCAGGACTGTCGCCGGCTCGGTCGCCTAGGTGGGTATCCGAAAGCAACTTACGGATACTGGCGTACTGAGCCAAGCACGTTGGGGAAGCGTGTGTGGCAGGCCGCGGTATCGTTCGAAGCGGGGAAGATGTGAAGGAACTGGACATGGCCAAGCCGAAAAAGCCAACGGCGAAGGCGAAGGAATTTGCTTTCGAGAAGGGCGACTTCGTCGTCTATCCGACCCACGGCGTGGGCCGCGTGATCGACATCGAGGCGAAGGAGATCGCCGGGCACAAGCTCGACCTGTTCGTCATCTCGTTCGAGCAGGAGCGCATGATGCTGCGCGTGCCGGTCGCGAAGGCGAAGATCTCGGGCCTGCGTAAGCTCTCTTCGCGCAAGATCATGGAGAACGCGCTGGTGACCCTGAAGGGCCGCAGCCGCGTCAGCCGCGCGATGTGGAATCGCCGCGCCCAGGAGTACGAAGCCAAGATCAACTCCGGCGATCCGGTTTCGATCGCCGAGGTGGTGCGCGACCTGCATCGCAACGCGGGCCAGCCCGACCAGTCCTACAGCGAGCGGCAGATCTACGAGGCCGCGCTCGACCGTCTGGCGCGCGAGCTCGCCGCGGTGGAGCGGATCGACAAGGACTCCGCCACCCAGAAGCTGAACAGCGTCCTGCAGAAGGTCGCCTGAGTTCAGCGTTCAAAATTCGAGAAGAAAGCGGCCGGCAACCCCGGCCGCTTTTTTCATGGGAGCGCGCCGCTGATCAAGGCTCGACGGTCTTGATCTGCTCGCGCTGCGCCAGACCGGCCGGATCGTCGACGCCGTTCAGGGTCAAGAGCCGCTCGAGCTTGAAGTCGGCATAGGGCATGCGCGCGGCGAGCGCCGCGGCCGAGGGCCCGCGCGGCACCAGCCGCAGCCGATAGGGCCGCAGCGCCGCCGCCTCGGCCACCGGCAGGTCGTGGAAGCTGCGGGTCGCCTCGACGAGGACGTTGATGCGACGGTCGCGCTCGGGACCGTCGCTCAACAGGTTGAAGTAGCAGATGCCGTCGGGGCGGCGGATCAGCACGTAGCGCACCTGACCGAGACCGGTGTCGGAGCCGCGCGGCCGCGCGCCGATCGCCGCCTCCGCGCCGCCGATCTCGGTCGAATGGATATCGGTCGGCGTCGGCTGAATCTGGTTGCGCATCCAGTCATCCAGCCGGCCCTGAACGTTGCCGCTCTTGCAGGAAAAATAGAGCAGCGAGCGGTCGCTGCCGACGCCCAGCACGCCCTCATGGTCGTTGTACAGCCGGAAGTCGCGCGGCATGGCGAAGGCGATGCGCATGATCGGATGCAGGAACGCCGAGCCGCGCACGAAGCCCTCTTCCGGCGGATCGTCGACCGACATGCCGTCGATCGCCGCGAGATAGGTCGCCTGGCCGCTGTCGCCGGCGATGCGTATGCCGGGCTGGCCAGCCAGCGCCGCGAGCCGGTCGGCGGCACCGGGATGGGTCGACAAGGCGCTGGGATCGCGGCTCTCGGCCATCCCCATCATCTGCTCTTCGAGCCGGGTCTGGCGTTGCAGCTTCTCGATCAGCGTGACCATGGCGTCGCCGCGAAAGCCCGCGCGCGTGATGGTGCCGATGCCGGCGCGATCGGCCTGGAGCTCCTGATCGCGCGAGTAGCTGCGCAGCTTGACCAGGCCGTCGCGCGCCACCGAGCGGCCGACCGAAATCGAGCCGCTCTTCACCGCCGCGTCGACCGCGGCGTCCATCACGCTGCGTCGCTGCTGCTCGCGCTGCGCAGCGTGGCGTTCGGTGATGTGGCCGAGCTCGTGGCCCATCGCGGCGGCAAGTTCCGCCTCGTCGTCGATCAGGGAGAGCAGTCCGCGGGTGACGAAGACATAGCCGCTCGGCAGGGCATGGGCGTTGGCGACCGGCTGGTCGAGGATCAGGAAGCGGTAGCTGCCGCTGAGGCCGCCCCGCGCCACCAGGCGCTGGCCGA
>VBAF01000082.1:0-364 GCA_005884705.1 Alphaproteobacteria bacterium | reverse complement strand
GGTCGACCAGCGCTTCCAGCTCGGGCGCGAGATAGAGCGGCCCGACCATCTGCTCGATATCGCGCGGCAGGGCGCCGCCGGGACCGCTCGCCGCCGCGGCGGCAACGGTGGTCTGCGGAGTGTTCGAGGGGCTACAGCCACCGGCCAGGACCAGCAGCGCGAGGAGAGCGGCAAGACTGCGAAAAAACACTGTTCCTCCGTAACGCCCCGATCCAGCTTATGCGCCCGCGCGTCGCACAAGCAAATGTTCGCGAGGCTGGCACGCGGGCGCGCGCTATGGCACTTCTAGAGGCGGGAAATCGCATGCCGCGTTCAGAGACCCCCCTTCGTTCCGACCTGTTTCCGGAAATCTCGCCGTATGCCA
>VBAF01000453.1:486-3363 GCA_005884705.1 Alphaproteobacteria bacterium | reverse complement strand
GCTGGACAGCCTCATCCGCTCCAATGATCTAGTGCAGCTTGCGCCGGTCGGGAGTGGGCGCGGTGGCTGAAGACGCGGTCTGCCGCCGCTCTATCGCCGGCACCGGGCCGGAATGATGGCCGACCATGTGCCAGCCGTCGCTCAGCCGCACGAAGGTGTTGGTCGCCATCAGCTGGCCGTTGGCCAGGATCTCGCGGCAGACCACGAGGGCGAGCCCGCTGCGGCCGACCACCCATTCGTCGGTGCAGCGCACCCGCGGCGCTTCGGGATGGCCCAGGATGCCGCGCCAGCTGCGCAGGATCTCGGCGCGATCGTGCAACGGGCCCTGGCCGGGATGCAGGCAGACCATGGCGCCGGACGGCGCCCAGACCTGCTCCATGGCGTCGATATCGCGCTCGTTGAAGGCGCGGTAGAAAGCCCGGTTGGCCGCCAAAACGGCGTCCCGTTCGTCGTCGTCGAAGTCCGCCAACAGGGGCGGCAGGCGGGGCGGGCGACGGGGCATTCGACCCTCGAAACTCCTCTGTTGCGCGGTCTAGGATTAGCCGACACAGAAGAAGCATCCAACCGGCGAGAAAGCCAATGTCCATCCCCAAGCTCGAGTTCCCGCCGTTCCATCTGCCGCCGGAAGCCGAGGCGCTGCGCCATGAGGTGCGCGCGTTCCTGAGGGAGACGCTGCCCAAGCTGAGGTCGGAGGACCGCTTCGCGAGCTGGAATACCTTCTCGCCGCAGTTCTCCCGCGAGCTCGGCAAGAAAGGCTGGATCGGCATCACATGGCCCAAGAAGTACGGCGGCTCGGAGAAGAGCTTCCTCGAGCGCTACGTCGTCACCGAGGAATTGCTGGGCAACAGCGCGCCGGCCGGCGCCCACTGGGTCGCTGACCGCCAGTCGGGCCCCTTGCTGCTGCGCTTCGGCAACGAGGAGCAGCGCGAGGCGATCCTGCCCCGCATCACCCAAGGCGAATGCTATTTCTCGATCGGCATGAGCGAGCCCGATTCGGGCTCTGACCTGGCTTCGGTGCGGACCCGCGCCGAGCCGGTGCCGGGCGGCTTTCGGGTCAATGGCACCAAGGTCTGGACCTCGGGCGCGCATCGCAACCACTACTGCATCGCGCTGGTGCGCACCTCGGGCCAGCACGGCGACCGCCACAAGGGCCTGAGCCAGCTCCTGGTCGATCTCAAGACGCCGAACATCACCATCCGGCCGATCATCAACCTCGCCGGCCGCCACGACTGGAACGAGGTCACCTTCAGCGACGCCTTCATTCCCGAGAGCTGCCTGATCGGCAACGAGGGCGACGGCTGGCTGCAGGTCACCAGCGAACTCGCCTTCGAGCGCTCCGGTCCGGAGCGCTTCATGCAGAACTACTACATCCTGCGCGAACTGGTGCGCGTGCTCGGCCGCCAGCCGGCCAAGCGCGCCGCCTCGATCCTCGGGCGCATCATCGCCCGGCTGTGGACCCTGCGGCAGATGTCGGTCGCGGTGGCCGGACTGATGCAGGGCGGCAAGTCGCCGGCGATCGAGGCTTCGCTGGTCAAGGATCTCGGCACGATCTACCAGCAGGACCTGCCCGAGATCGCCCGCGTGCTGGCCGAGAGCGACGCCACGACCGAGGAGGACATGGCCGATTTCCTCGATGTCGCGCAGTACGCCACCATGATGGCGCCGAGCTACACCATCCAGGGCGGCACCACCCAGGTCCTGCGCGGCATCGTCGCCCGCGGCCTTGGCCTGCGCTGAGGGAGAAAGCGATGGACCGCGAAACCCGCGACATGCTGCTCGACACTGCCGACCGCTTCTTCACCGAGCGCTGCGGCAAGGACATCATTAACAGCGTCGAGAAGGGCATATGGCCAGCCGATCTCTGGAAGGAGATCGAGGAGATGGGCCTGCCGCTGATCGCGGTGCCGGAGGACAAGGGCGGCGCAGGCGGCACGCTTGGCGACATGCTGGCTGTGCTGCGGCTCGCCGGCGGGCATGCCCTGCCGGTGCCGCTCGCCGAGACAGCGCTCGCCAACCTCCTGGTCTCGGCGGCGGACGGCGTGCCGGCGACCGGACCGAGCACGCTGGCGCTGGGCCACGTCGTGTTCGAGGGCAATCGCCTCAGCGGCAAGGTCGATCGCGTGCCGTTCGCCTCGGTGGCCGATCATTTCGTCACGGTGGCCAACGCCGCGGGCCGGCCGATGGTCGCCGTGGTGTCGGCCTCCAACGCCAGTGTCAACGAGGTGCCGAGCCATGCCGGCGAGCCTTACGGCACGGTGACCTTCGACAACCCGCCGTGTGAGTTCGCCGAGATTTCGCCGGTCAGCGCCGATCGTGCGGTCGAGCTGGCGGCGCTGATGCGTGCCATGCAGATGGCGGGCGCGGCCGACAAGGTGTTGGCGACCACGGTCGAGTATTGCAAGCAGAGGGTCCAGTTCGGCCGGCCGATCTCGACCTTCCAGGCGATCCAGCACATGCTGGCCGAGCTCGCGAGCCATGTCGCCGCCGTCATCGCCTCGGCCGAGGCTGCGGCGCGCGACGCCGACGAGGGCGGGCTGGCCGATGGCGGCCGCCTTTCGATCGCTGCGGCCAAGTGCCAGGGCTCGGAGTTCGCCCAGCGCATCGCGGCGATCGCGCACCAGTCGATGGGCGCGATGGGCTTCACCCACGAGCATATCCTGCACCACTACACGCGCCGGCTCTGGGTGTGGCGGCGCGATTTCGGCAGCGAGACCTATTGGGGCGAGAAGATCGGAACGGCTTTTGCAAAGGCAGGGCCGCAGGCGCTGTGGCCATCCCTCACGGCGAGCCGATACGCGGCATGAGATGAGTATCGACAGTCTTCCGATCATCGATTTCGCCGGCGCCGACGGCGCGGCGCTGGCCCGCCAGCTCGAC
>VBAF01000453.1:0-413 GCA_005884705.1 Alphaproteobacteria bacterium | reverse complement strand
CGCGCGCGGCCAAGGACGCGATCGCGATGAACAAGTTCCATCGCGGCTACATGGCACCCAAGAGCTCGATCATCCAGACCTCGTCGGTTGCCAGGGTAACCAAGCCGAACGATTCGGAATCGTTCATGTTGATGCACGAGGTGCCGGAGAGCGATCCGCGCTTCGGCCGACCGCTCGATGGGCCGAACCTGTGGCCCGATCTGCCGGGCTTCCGCGCCGCGGTCGAGGCCTATGAGCAGGCGATGCATGCCTTCTGCCTGCGCCTGCTGTCGCCGCTGGCGCTCGCGCTCGGCCTGCCGCGCGAGTGGTTTGCGCCGCACTTCCAGAAGCCGACGACCTTCCTGCGGCTGCTGCACTATCCGCCGCATGCCAAGGACGCGGCCGACGACGCGTTCGGGTCGGCGCCGCACACC
>VBAF01000452.1 GCA_005884705.1 Alphaproteobacteria bacterium | reverse complement strand
TACTCGAGCGCCTCGTCGGCCGAGAGCAGGAACTTGGCCGACACGGTGAGGCCGAGCGTCCGGGCGGTCTTGAGGTTGAGCACCAGCTCGAACTTGCTCGGCTGCTCGATCGGCAGGTCGCCCACCTTGACGCCCTTCAGCACCTTGACGACGAAGGGTACCAGGCGACGGTACAACTCGAGCAGATCGGGGCCATAGGAAACCAGTCCGCCGCCTTCGGGGAAGGTGCGGAACGGCGAGATGCCGGGCAACCGGCGGCGCGCCAGCACGGCGGCGATCTTGCCGCCCGACTGGTTGATCAGCGGCGAGCCGAGCTGCACCAGGACCTGGGTGTCGGGCCGCAGGCCTGCGTCCACCGCCGCTTCGATGACACCGCCGCCGCCATATTCGATCACCGTCGTCTCGAGCCGTGCCGCCTTCGCCGCCGCCATGAAAGAATCTCGCTGGTAGGGGCCGGTCGCCGAATCCCACAGCACCGCGATCCTGCGCAGGTCGGGCACCAGCTCGCCGATCTGCTGCAGCCACTTGCCGCAGATCGCCGGCGCATCGAGGAACAGGCCGGTCACGCTGCCGCCGGGCTTGCCGAGTGTCGCGGCATAGCCCAGCGCCACCGGGTCGTTCTCGAGGTCGTTGCCGACGATCGGCATGGTCAGGCTTGCGGCGCGCACCGCGTCCATCGAGGCGCGCGCGACGGCGATGATCACCGCGGGCTCGAGCGCGACCAGTTCCCGGGCGAGCGTCGGGACGCGGGCTGGTTCGCCGCCGCCCCACCGCTCCTCGACTCGGACGGTCCGGCCATCGATCAGGCCCGCCTCGCCCATGTCGCGCCGCAGCGCATCCATGGTCGCGCTGCCGCGCGCCTGCAGACCGGGATGGAGGAAGCCGACGATCGGCACCTTTCGCGCCGGCTGCGCGCGGGCCATCGCTGCGCCGAGCGCCGTCGCGCCGGCCAGCAGGCCGAGAGCACGCCGCCGCATCAACCGTCCGCGTTTCCCCGAAACAGTGGACAAGGAAGGCCCCCTTCTTTCGGAGCGGATGCTAGCAATGCCGCCTGCGCGGAGCCACCGGCATCGTTGGTCCGTCGTAAGGCTGCTGTCAGCGAAATGCCCACTCTTCGCCATGGCAAGGGAACATCCTCCCGGCCGAAGGAGATTTGCGATGACCAAGACGATCAAGATCCTGACGATTTGCGCGGGCGCGGCGCTGCCGGTCTGCGCCGGGGCGCAGCAGGGCGATGCTGCCTACTGCTCGACGCTCGCCCAGACCTACGAGCACTATGTCGGCAACGGCTCGGCGCATCGCAGCCAGCAGCGCAACGCCACGGTCGACACCGCGATCACCCAGTGCAGGACCAACAGTGCCGCCGCGATCCCGGTGATCGAGAAGGCGCTGAAGGATGCCAGGGTCGATCTGCCGCCACGCGGCTGAGCGGCCCTTTGCCTTTTGCTTCCGTGGCGCGCTCCCAGCCCGTAAGCTGCTGCTTCCGAAAGGGAGAACCGACAACTCAATGACCGCCATGGACGAGCTTTTCGCCGAGCTGCGCAAGATCGACACGCCGACCATCACCAACGTGGTGGCGACCTATCCGAAGAATCCGCTGTGCCTCGGCCTTTACAATCCGTGGACCGAGAACTGGTACACCGACACCTCGATCCGCTGCATGTATCCCGAGCTCGGCCCGACCATCGGCTATGCCGTAACCTGCGTGTACGGCATGCCCGATCCGAACTATTCGGGGCGGCTTTCGCTGCGCGACGTCATCGACGCCCTCGACGCCATGAAGAAGCCGACCGTTCTGGTGATCCAGCAGAAGTGGCCGGACCACCTGATGAAGAAGGCGGGACTCGCCGGCGAGATGATGATCAGCCAGATGATGGCAGTCGGCTGCGTCGGCCTCCTGTCGAACGGCCCGTCGCGCGACGTCGATGCGATCCGCAAGCTCAAGTTCCAGTACATGCTGGGCGGCGTGACGGCGGGGCACGGCGAGCAGGCGGTCCAGGCCGTCAACGTGCCGGTCTCGGTCGGCGGCATGGACGTGGCGCCGGGCGACCTGATCCACATGGACGAAAACGGCGCGGTGAAGTTTCCGGTGCAGCATGCCGAGGCGGTGCTCAAGAACGCCCAAGCCATGCTGGCCGACGAGGCCGGCCGTCTCGAGAAGATCCGCAAGGCGCGCACCGCGGCCGAAGTGCACGCGGCCAATGCCGGCGGCGCGTATTCGCCGAAGAAGCCTTAGGCCGCTCGACCGCGAGCAGGAGAAACGTATGAAGGAACTGTCCAGCGAGCTGCGCGAGGTGCTTGCCAAGGTCGGGACGTCGACGCTCACCGGCGTGCTCAATCGCCGGGGCCTCAAGAGCATGACGCTGTTCGACGTCCGGCCGGTGCGCGACGAGCAGCCGCCGATGGTCGGCATCGCCTACACCATGCGCTTCATCCCCTCGCGCGAGGACAAGGATGGGCCGACCTCGACCAACCGCTCGATGATCCAGCCGCAGGCGATGGAGGAGTGTCCGCCGGGCCACGTGCTGATGATCGACAGCCGCGGCGATTCGCGGGCCGCGTCGGCCGGCGACCTTTATATCGGCCGCCTCAAGGCGCGCGGCGCGGCCGGCGTCGTCACCGACGGCGGCTTCCGCGACACCAACGGCGTGTTCCGCACCGGGCTGCCGGCCTATCACCGGCGGGCCTCGTCGCCGCCCTCGCCGATCGCCCACCGGCCGGTCGACCTGCAACTGCCGATTTCCTGCGGCGGGGTGGCGGTCTATCCCGGCGACATCGTGGTCGGTGACCGCGATGCGGTGCTGGTGATCCCGCCGGACATTGTCGAGAATTACGAGTACGAGGAGTGGGCCGAACTCGAAGTCGCCAAGGGCCGCTCGCTCAAGGGTTTGTTCCCGGTCGCCGGCGACGACGCCAAGCGCGACTACGAGGCTTGGAAGAAGGCGGGCGGGAAGAAGTAGTTCGCTGCGCAACACGAACGGCGTCCGGCAGTTTGCCGCTGGCGCCCGGGCGAGCCTATGCTCGCCGTAAGGCGGCTCGCATCGACAAGAGCCGGGGAAATCAGGGTAGGGCTCTCATGGCGTCATATCGCGTGGCACTGGCCTGTGTTGCCTGCCTTTTTGGCCTGGTGTGGTCACTCGGCGCCGCGGCGCAGAACGACGCCTATCCGACGCGACCCGTCACCATCATCGTGCCGTTCCCGGCCGGCGGTAGCGCCGACCTCAATGCCCGCACGGTCGCGGAGCGGCTGAGCGCCGCGCTCGGTCAGCCCTTCATCGTCGAGAACAAGGCGGGCGCCAGCGGCAATGTCGGCACCGCCTTCGCGTCGAAGGCGCCGCCGGACGGCTACACGCTGCTGATGAGCAATTCCGGCGCGCTGGCCGTCAACCCGCACATCTTCAGCCAGGTCGGCTACGACCCGCTCAAGGATTTCGCACCGATCTCGCTTGGCATGAAGATCTCCAACCTGCTGCTCGTCCATCCCAGCTTGCCGGTGCGCACGCTGCCCGAGCTGCTCGCCTACGTGAAGGCGCATCCCGGCACGTTCTACGGCCACAGCAGCGGCTCAAAGCAGCTCTCCGGCGAGGCCTTCCGCCTGAAGGCCGGACTCGACATGCCGCCCGTCGCCTACAAGGGTGCCGCGCCGATGATGAACGACCTGCTGAGCGGCCAGATCAAGATCGGCTTCGACGAGGTCCTCACCTCGATGCAGCAGATCAAGGCCGGCAAGCTAGTTCCAATCGCGACCACCGGTTCGGTGCGCTGGCCGGCGCTGCCGGACGTGCCGACCATCGCGGAGCAGGGCGGCCCGCTCGCCGACTACGAGGTGACGGGCTGGTTCGGCTTGCTGGCGCCCGCCGGGACGTCGCCCAAGATCGTGAGCCGTCTCGGCGATACCCTGCAGAAGGCGTTTGCCGACAAGGACTTCCGCCAGCGCATCTACGATCAGGGATCCGAACCGGTCGGTAGCAGCCCGGAGGCGTTCAAGACCTTCATCGCTGCCGAGTACAAGCGCTGGGGCGAGCTGATCCGCACGGCCGGCATCAAGCTGGAGTAGGAGTTGCCGATGAGCCTCGTCATCCAGCCGGTCTCGCCGCACATCGGCGCGGAAGTCATCGGCGCCGATCTCAGCCAGCCGGTCGGCGACAATCTCTTCCGCGAGCTGCATCAGGCCTGGGTCGACGCCGACGGGTTGCTCGTCGTGCGCGACCAGCAGATCACGCCCGAGCAGCAGATCACCTTCAGCCGGCGCTTCGGCGAGCTCGCCTCTGCCGGCGACAATCCGGTCATCCAGAAATACGCGCTGCCCGGCTATCCG
>VBAF01000451.1 GCA_005884705.1 Alphaproteobacteria bacterium | reverse complement strand
CGTCACCTATCGGCCGGACTGGTTCCTGCAGGACACGCTGGCGTTGCGCGCACGCTTCATCCGCGAATTCGGCCCGGTCCGCTGGACCGTCCTGCACGGCAAGTCGATGGGCGGCCATATCACCGTGGCCGGGCTGGAGCTGCATCCCGAAACCTTCCAGGCCGGCCTGACCGAATGCGGCGTGGTCGACGGCGTCGGCGAGATCGACTGGCTGTTCGCCTACACCGCCGCCGCCGAATATTTTTCCGGCACCAACCTGCTCGACACGCCGCGACCGGCCTTCAGCACGCTGGTCAACGAGACGGTGCTGCCGGCGCTCGGCATGCCGGGCAGCTACACCGAGCGCGGCCGGCGGTTCGACAGCGTGGTCAAGCATCTCGCCGGCGGCGACGTGGCGCTGCGACTCGACGGCCTGGCGCGGCGCTACGTCGCCAACCTCAACCCGCGCAATCCGGGCACGCAGGCGGCGCAGGAATTCTCGCGCCACGCCGATACGCGGCACATCCGCTACGCCATCGATCCCGACCTCGGCGTCGACGCCGACACGCTCAACCGCGCGATCCGCCGGGTCGAGCCCGCACCCGGCGCGCGCTCGCGGACGACCAATCCGGTGTTCGCCGAGTTCACCGGCCAGTTACGGGGCCCGCTGATCACCCTGCACGAGACGGCGGATTTCCGCGTGCCGCTCGCGCTGGAGCAAAACTACCGGCGCAAGGTCGAGGCGGCCGGCAGCGGCCAGCGCCTGGTGCAGCGGGTGGTCGCCGGCGCCGGCCATTGCGCGATCGACAGCCGCGTGCGCGAGCAGGCGTTCGACGACCTGCTGGCCTGGATGGAGAGCGGGGTGGCACCGCGCGGCGACGACCTGTCGGGCGATCTCGGCAAGCTCGGCCGCTGAACCCTCCGTCCTGAGTCGTTTGACAGGTCTGCTGGTCGGCGCATCAATTGGCCCACATGCGAACTCTTGGTCTGGCCCTTGCCGTCCTGGTCGCGCTGGCCGGCCAGGCCTTGTCGCAATCCGCGCTGCCGACCGTGGGCTACCTCGGCAGCGAAAACCCCGAGGCGTTCGCGACCCGTCTCGACTCATTCAAGCATGGGCTCGCGAGCCTGGGTTTCGAGGAAGGCCGCGGCGTCCGCCTCGACTATCGATGGGCAGACAGCCACAACGGATGTCATTGCTGTGCCGGGCAGCCTCGCCGCGGCGCTGGCGGCAAAGGGCGCCACTTCGTCGATCCCGATCGTGTTCGAGACCGGCGCCGATCCCATCGCGGCCGGCCTGATCCAGAGCCTCAGCCGGCCTGGCAGTAACATCACCGGCGTGACGTCGCTCAATGCCGCGGTCGTCCCCAAGCGCCTCGAGTTGCTGCACGCCCTCGTGCCCAAGGCGCGAACCGCGGCGATGCTGGCTAATCCCGCCAACGCGGCCAACGCGGCGCCGACGATCAGGGATGCCACTGCTGCCGCCGAGCGGCTCGGAATCAAGCTGCAGCTTTTCTCCGCGACCCGCGAGGAGGAATTCGCAAGCGCGTTCGAGGCGATGGAGCGGGCGCAGGTCGACATGGTGCTGATTGCCAACGAGACATTGTTCAATCGTCCGCTGGTCTTTGCCACCCTCGCACAAAAGCACCGGCTGCCGACCGCACACCAGGCGCCCGAGTTCGCGCAGGCAGGAGGCTTGTTGAGCTACGGCGGAGACGTCTCGGAGTCGCATCGGCTGGCGGGCGTCTATGCCGGCCGCCTGCTCAAGGGCGAACGCCCCGCCACCCTGCCGGTGCAGCAGGTCACGAAGCTGGTGATGGCCGTCAACCTGCGCGCCGCGAAAGCTCTGGGATTGACCGTCCCGCTGCACGTTCTCAGTGCAGCCCAGGAAGTCATCGAATAGGCACGCCGCTCCAGGCCGCGAGGCCGCTGGCGGCGATCACAAGCCGGGCGACGACGGGCAGCCTCCACCTGCCGAAAGCATGGCCTTGCCCGCTCCGGCCGACAATCTGACAATCCCGGCAAGCAAACCGGAGGATTCGCCATGAAGGTCGGTGTCGCCCTGAACATGCTCTACGAGCACGGCAAGCATGACGCCGCGGTGGTGCACGAGCATCTCGCCGAGGGCGACCTGGTCGAGCCGCTCGGCTTCAACTCGCTGTGGGCGCTCGAGCACCACTTCACCGGCTACGCCATGTCGCCGGCGCCAACCCAGACGCTGGCCTACTTCGCCGGCCGCACCAGGCGGGTGCAGCTCGGCACCGCGGTGATCGTGCTGCCGTGGCACGACCCGGTGCGGGTCGCCGAGCAGATCGCGCTGCTCGACATCATGTGCGGAGGGCGCTGCCTGTTCGGCTTCGGCCGCGGCGCCGCTTCGACCGAGTACGAAGGCTTCCGCATCCCGATGGGCGAGGCGCGGCCGCGCTTCGCCGAGGCCGCCCAGGTCGTGGTCAAGGCGCTCAGCCAGGAGGTGTTCGAGCACAAGGGCGAATTCTTCCAGATCCCGCCCACCTCGATCCGGCCGCGGCCGATCTCCCACCCCGAGCGGCGGTTCTATGCGAGCTCGGTCAGCCCCGAATCGGCCGAGATCATCGCCAAGCTGGGCTTCGGCATGCTCTTCATCATGCAGAACGAATGGAGCAAGTGCCGCGAGGACATCGACAAGTTCCAGACGATGAGCACGGCCGCCGGCTTCGAGCCCAAGCCGCCGATCATCCTGACCAACATCTCGTGCGCCGAGAATCGCGAGGAGGCGCAGGAGCGCGCGCACCGCTATCTCGGCCGCAAGTGGCAGTCGATCGACGACCACTACCATTTCTCCGACGGCCATCTGGCGAACGTCAAAGGCTACGAGGCCTACGGCAAGACGGCCAAGACCTACGCCAAGCTCAAGGACCCGGCCAACCTCAAGAAGGCGACCGACTTCTACGTCTCGATCCAGATCGTCGGCACGCCCGACGACTGCCTGCAGCAGCTCGGCCGGCTGCAGCAGATCACCGGGCTCGAGCACCTGGTCGCCGAGTTCTCGTTCGGCAACCTGCCGCACCACGAGGCGGAGACCAACATGCGGCTGTTCGCCGACCGCGTGCTGCCGACCTTGCAGAACGACAAGGCGTTCGCCGCGCCGAAGGGCGCGCGTGCGGATGCTGCCGCACCGCACCGCGCCAGCGGCGAGGGGATCTTCGCGCCGGCCTGACGCAACGACGCGCACCGGTTTTCTGCGTTACATCCTCCGTCTGCCGGGGCTGGAATCCGCTTCACCTGCCAAGGTTTGTGCGATAACTTTCACCCACTGCGAGAAGACTCCGGTAACGGGGCTATCAGGCGCGGCGGGTGATAACGGGGGGCGGATGTTGGGGGTAAAAGCGGTGGCTGCCGGTCGCGCCCGGGCGGGCGCGCGCGCTCCGAGACGTCATTTAACCCAATGGTTGGCCGCGGGTCTGCTGGCGGGCAGCGTGCTCGTTCCACTCGCCGCCTGGGCGGCGCCCCCGATCACCACTTGGACCGGCAACGCCTCCGACTGGAACCTCCCGACGAACTGGAGCAACGGCACGCCGGACGCAACCTTCGAAGCGGTGCTGAACGGCGGAGCAGGCACACCGACCCTGATCGGCAGCTCGGTCACGGTCGACACCCTGACCATGAACGGGACCGGCAACACGCTGAATCTTCAGAACCTCTCGCTGACAGCCCAAACGGTCAACCTCTCGGTCGGCACCATCACCGGCGTCGCCGGCAGCGGACTCAATGTCGGCACGATGACCATGACCGGCGGCACGATCGCGAGCGCTGTCGGCATCGCCACCACCGGCACCGTCACCCTGACCGGCGTCTCGCTCGGCAGCGTCATCAGCAGCACCGGCGGGGTGACGACTAACGGCGCGGTCACGCTCTCGGGCAGCAACACCTACAGCGGCACCACCACGATCAGCGCCGGCACGCTGCAGATCGGCAACGGCGGCGGTGGCTCGCTGGGAAGCGGCAACGTCGTCATCAGCACCGGCGCGACGCTGGCC
>VBAF01000450.1 GCA_005884705.1 Alphaproteobacteria bacterium | reverse complement strand
GCATGGCGATCGCCGACGGCGCCGACGAGGTGCGCAAGCTGGTGCGCGAGCAGATGCGGCAGGGCGCCGATCAGGTGAAGATCATGTGCTCGGGCGGCGTCGCCTCGCCCTACGACCCGCTCGATTCGCTGCAATTCTCCGAGGCCGAGATCGCCGCGGCGACCGACGAGGCCAAGGCGTTCGGCCGCTACGTGCTGGCCCACGCCTACACACCCGAGGCGATCACCCGCGCCATGACCAACGGCGTGCGCACCATCGAGCACGGCAACCTGATCGACGACAAGTCGGCGCGGCTGATCAAGGCCAAGGGCGGCTACATGATCGCCAATCTGGTGACCTACTTCTCGATGAAGGAACGCGCGGCGCAGTTCGGCATGACGTCGGACATGCTGGCCAAGAACGACATCGTGCTGGAGGGCGCGCTACGCTCGCTCGAGATCTGCAAGAAGGCCGGCGTGAAGGTCGGCTACGGCACCGATCTGCTGGGCGCGCTGCAGGT
Source organism: Alphaproteobacteria bacterium (assembly GCA_005884705.1). Classification (GTDB taxonomy): domain Bacteria; phylum Pseudomonadota; class Alphaproteobacteria; order Reyranellales; family Reyranellaceae; genus Reyranella. The sequence continues at coordinate 1,542 of VBAF01000450.1, read as the reverse complement.
CGACCAGAGCCTGGAGTTCATTCATCGCGCCAAGGTGCTGAAGCCGATCGAGATCATCCGCCAGGCGACCACCGTCGGCGCGGAGATCCTGCGCCAGGAGGGCAAGCTCGGCACGATCAAGCCCGGCGCCTTCGCCGACCTGATCGCGATCGACGGCAATCCGCTCAAGAAGCTCGAGCTGTTCCTCGATCAGGGCCGGCACCTGCCGATGATCATGAAGGCCGGCAAGTTCCATAAGAACGCGTTGAAGTGACACGAAGCCGATGAAGCGCGCACCGTGTCATCCCGAGGCCGCAGGCCGAGGGATCTATGCCGGCCAGTATAGATCCCTCGCTTCGCTCGGGATGACACCGCGCGCGCATCGCCAGGAGTGCGAGTAGCCATGTCCTTCCTGTTCAAGAACCTCAACCTCCTCGATCCGAACTGGAAGGAGGCGCGGGGCGGCTACGAGGTGCTGGTCGAGGGCGACACCATCAAGGAGGTGTCGGCCAAGCCGATCCGGTCGAAGTCGGCGCGGGTGATCGATTGCGGCAAGCGCACCTTGATGCCGGGCCTGATCGACTGCCACGTCCACACCCATCACAGCGAGGTCTACATCAACCGCATGGAGGCGGTGCCGCTCACCCTGATGATGGCCCGCTCGGCCGGCCGGCTGAAGCGCATGCTCGATCGCGGCTTCACCACGGTGCGCGATGCCGGGGGCGCCGACTGGGGCACCAAGACCGCCGTCGAATCCGGCCTGATCCCCGGCCCGCGCATGTTCATCTCCTGCCGCTCGATCGGCCCGACCGGCGGCCACAACGACCGCAACCGGCGGACCGGCATCGGCCCGCCCTGCCTGTGCTGCAACGGCATGGTGTTCATACGCTGCATCGCCGATGGGCCGGACGAGGTCCGCAAGGCGGCGCGCGAGCAGATGCGGCAAGGCGCGGACCAGGTGAAGCTGATGGTCTCGGGCGGCGTCGCCTCGCCCTACGATCCGCTCGAATCGCTGCAATTCACCGAGGAGGAGATCAGCGCCGCGGTCGAGGAGGCCAAGGCGTTCGGCCGCTACGTGCTGACCCACGCCTACACACCCGAGGCGATCACCCGCGCAGTGAAGTGCGGTGTGCGCACCATCGAGCACGGCAACCTGGTCGATGCGCCGACCGCCCGGCTGATGGCCAAGAACGGCGTCTACATGATCCCCAATCTCGTGACCTATGACGCCATGAAACGCCGCGCCAAGGAGCTCGGCATGCCGAACGAGATGCTGGAGAAGAACGACGAGGTGCTGAAGTACGGCTTTGCCGAGCTCGAGCACTGCCGCAAGGCCGGGGTGAAGATGGCCTACGGTTCGGACCTGCTGGGCGCGCTCGAGGACGAGCAGACCGGCGAGTTCAAGATCAGGGGCGAGGTGATGCCCGCGATCGACGTCATCCGCTCGGCCACCCTGATCGGCGCCGAGGTCGTGCGCCAGGAAGGCAAGCTCGGCACCATCCGGCCCGGCGCTTATGCCGACCTGCTGGTGGTCGACGGCGATCCGCTGAAGGACCTCGGCCT
>VBAF01000472.1 GCA_005884705.1 Alphaproteobacteria bacterium | reverse complement strand
TTGCGCGAGACCAGCACCACCTCGCTCTGGATCACCCCGGCGTCGCCCACCATCGAGCGGCCCGGCTCGATGATCACCTCCGGCATGCGGTTGCCGAAATGGCGCACCAGCGCGCGGGTCACCGCCTCGCAATAGGCCTCGATGCCGTTGACCTCGGCCCGGTAGCGCGCCGGGAAGCCGCCGCCCAGGTTGACCATGCGCAGGTCGACGCCGTCCTCGGCGAGCGCGAAGAACATCTGCGAGACCTGGGCCAGCGCCTTGTCCCACTGGTCGAGATCGGTCTGCTGGCTGCCGACATGGAAGGAAATGCCGTAGGCATCGAGCCCCCACTGCTTGGCCTTGCGCAGCAGGTCCTTGGCCATCTCCGGCGCGCAGCCGAACTTGCGGCTGAGCGGCCATTCGGCGCCGCCGCAATCGACCAGCACGCGGCAGAACACCTTGGCGCCCGGCGCGACGCGGACCAGCTTCTGCAGCTCGGCCTCGCTGTCGAAGGCGAACAGGCGCACGCCCTGCTGGTAGGCCCAGGCGATGTCCTTCTCCTTCTTGATCGTGTTGCCGAAGGAGATGCGGTCGACCGCCACGCCCGAAGCCTGCACCAGCTCGATCTCGCCGCGCGAGGCGGTGTCGAACTTGGAGCCGAGCGCGGCCAGCCGGCCGAGGATCTTGTCGGCCGGGTTGGCCTTGACGGCGTAGAAGATGTGAGCGGCCGGCAGCAGCTCGCGCATGCGGCGGAAGTTGTGCTCGACCACGTCGAGATCGATCACCAGGCACGGCGTCTCGGGCTGCTGCTCTCGGAGGTAACGCGAAATACGCTCGGTCATTACTGGGGGGTTCCCCGTCTACAGTCGGATTGTTCGAAAGGTGAGTATGTGACGACGGTGCCTGAAGGCAGCGTGCGTCAGCCGATACTCGACGGAGAAAGCTCCCGCAGAAGCGGAAGATCGAACGATGCGGCCCGGTCCAAGATCACCGGGCAAATGACATAATAGCGGGGAGCACGCCCCGCGCGGCAAGCAAACATATCAGAAGCTCCTTCCCGGACCCGGCTTGCGCCGGCACTGCCAAAAAGGACGCTTTCCGTCGTTGCGTAACCACAATGGGCCAGCGGCACGTGCGTTGGGCGTCTTCTTTCGGTATCTACAACTAATGTACGACGATACAAGCGGATTCTTCCCTGTCGGAAGAATTTTCAGGGGACTTGTGTTGCAAACAACACACGTCGGGCCGCGACGTTCCCTGCCGTTCAGACTCGCGGCGTCGCCGAGCCGGGCAGACGGATCGACGCGGCAAGCAGCGTGAACGGCAGCAGCGTGAGCGCCGAGGCGAGCAGGGCCGCCTGCACGCTCCACAGGTCGGCGACCTTCCCCCACAACATCGAGCCCGCCACCATCGCACCGAAGAACACCATCTGGTGTACCGCCATGCCGCGCGCGCGCATGAAGTTGGGAAGTATCATTTGTACCGAGGCGCCGTTGTTGGCGATCACCGTCATCCAGCAGGCGCCGTTCAGGGTGACGACGATGCCGACGACGAGCGGCGTCATCGCCAGCGCCGCCGTTAAAGTCGCTGCCGCGGTGATGCCCATCGCCCAAATGTTGGCACGATCAGCGCCGAACAGCCGGTTGACCGTCGGCATCAGCAGCGCGCCCGCCACCGCGCCGACGCCGAACACAGCGTAGAGGACGCCGAACGAGAACTCGTCGAGCTTGAGCTCGAAGCGGCCGATCACCGGCAGCAGGGTGCCCATGGCAATGCCCGGCACGAAGAAGCAGAGGCCGCGGGCGAAGATCGCCTTCAGCTCGGCCGAGGCGCGAACGAAGGCGATGCCGGTGCGAGCGGCCTCGACGAAGCCCTCGCGGCGCTGGCTGGCGCGGGCCTCGGCCGGCCGCTTCCAGGCCCGCAGAGCGGCGATCACGCCGGTGTAGGTCAGCGCGTTGATGGTGAAGAGCAGGAAGACGCCGACCAGGCCGAGCAGGATCTGGCCGATCACCGGGCCGATCGTGCGGGCCAGGTTGAAACCGGCCGAATTGAGGGCGATCGCGGGGCGGAGCTGCGGCCCCGCGACGATCTCGGGCACCACGGCGTGCCAGGCCGGCGCGTTCATGGCGTTGCCCAGCCCCATGCAGAAGCTGAGCGCCAGCAGGTTCCAGGCGGTGAGCTGGCCCAGGAAAGCCATCACCGCCAGGACGGCGGCCACGGCCATCATCCAGAACTGGCAGACGATGATGTAGCGCTTGCGCTCGAAGCGGTCGGCCAGGATGCCGGCCAGGAAGCAGAACAGGAACATCGGCAACGTGCCCGCCGCCGCCAGCAGCGCCACGTAGAGCGGCTCGGTGGTCAGGCTGGTCATCTCCCAGGCCGCGCCCGTGCTCGCCATCCAGCCGCCGATGTTCGACATCAGGTTGGCGATCCAGATGCCGCGGAAGGCGGGGTTGGAAAGGGGCGCGAGGGCGGAAGGGTGCAGAGCCCTCGTCTCGGTCACACCAGCGCCTTCTCGTAGATCCGATGGGTCTTGTGGAGCACCCCGCCGACC
>VBAF01000471.1 GCA_005884705.1 Alphaproteobacteria bacterium | reverse complement strand
GTGGCCCGGTGGGCCCTGGAGCTCGCTCGCAAGCGGCCAACACAAGAAAAACGCCACAGCCAAGGAACGATTTGGGAACTTGCATGGGCTGATGTGATCCAAATACGGGCCGACGCTAGTGTTCTGACCCATTTATAGGATTCCCAAGAGGCTGCAAATCAGATTTAACGGCGGCATGCGGAATATCGATGCATGCTTGTACGTCGGGCCCAGTGACCGCGCGACACTGGAGCGGCTCCTCGCCGATGGCAAAACGCCGCAGAAGATCGTCGCACGCGCACGCATTGTGCTGCTGTCGGGTCGCGGCTTCGGGACGAATACCATCCTGCACGAGGCTCGGGTGTCGAAGCCGACGGTTTGGCGCTGGCAGCAAGCCTACATGAACGGTGGCGTCGAGCGCCTGCTCAAGGACAGGGGCAAGGGCGCGCGCGCCGGCAAGAACCCGATCAGTGCCGAAGTACGGCTCGCGATCGTAACGCGGACAGCGAAGGAGAAGCCCAAACACGCAACGCACTGGAGCGCGCGGATGTTGGCTGCGGAGATCGGCGTCGGTCATACGACCGTGCAGCGCGTCTGGAAGGAACATGGGCTCAAGCCACATCTGTCGCGCCCATTCAAGCTCTCCAACGATCCAAAGTTCGCTGAGAAAGTGGTCGACATTGTCGGGCTCTACCTCAATCCGCCCGACAGGGCGGTTGTGCTCTGCGTCGACGAGAAAAGCCAGATTCAGGCTCTCGATCGCACGCAACCGGGCCTACCGATGAAAAAGGGCCGTGCTCAGACGATGACGCACGACTACAAACGCAATGGCACGACGACGTTATTTGCGGCACTCGATGTCAAGACTGGGAAAGTCATCGGCGAGTGCCTGCCACGTCACCGCGCCAAGGAGTTCATTCGCTTCCTGAAAACGATCGACCGGGCCGTAGCGAAGCATCTCGACGTGCACGCGATCTGCGACAACTACAAGACTCACAAGACCAAGGAAGTGCAGGCTTGGCTCGCCAAGCACCCGCGCTTCAAGCTGCACTTCACGCCAACATCATCGTCCTGGATCAACCTGGTTGAGCGGCTGTTTGCCGAAATCACCCGCCAGCAAATCCGCCGCGGCGTCTTCAAGAGCGTGGCCGAACTCGAGGCTGCCATTGAGACCTGGCTCATCGAGCGTAACACCAACCCGAAGCCCTTCAAATGGACCGCCAAAGCCAATACCATCCTGGAGAAGAATGCACGCAGCAGGCGGGCGGTGGAAGAACACGTCGCGGCGGGTACTAAATAAATGAGTCAGAACACTAGCAGCCTGTCGGACTGGGGGTTGATTACTATGTACCAGACATCTGCTGCGGATTGAGCGATTAAGTTTGCTGAAAATCATCGCTACGATTGCGAATGGCCGCTGGCGGGAGGTGTCGAGACACCGGCCCGCGCTCCAAGCCGGCATCGAAAGCGCTCAGCCGAGGCTGAGCGCATGCATCCGCTTGATGTTCCAGGCCATAGTAACCAGGCTCCACTCGCCGCGGACGCAATCGAGCCCGCGCAGCAGGAATTGTCGGAATCCCATCACCGATTTGATGATGCCGAACACCGGCTCTGGGGTCTGCTTGCGCAGACCGTAGAGTTGTTTGCCTTGCGGTGTCCGCAGACGCCAGGCCATGGCTTCGACCGGCGTCGGGTTTTCCGGCGCCGGAGGCGGCGCGGCAAACCGCTCGCGCCAGGATGGATGATGCGGCTGCCGCCCGGTCGCAATCAGCGGCTCGATGTTCGCCGCCGCGCATGCCATCACATTCGCCTCGCTGAAATAGCCGTTGTCGGCCAACAGCGTTTCGGGCCGGCCAAGCTGTTCCGGCAAAGCATCGACCTTCTCCAGCATCGGCGCGATCTGCTGCTTGTCGTTGGGCGCCTGAACCACGTCCGTCGCGATCACCAGAAGGCTTTCGGTCGCCACCACCGCCTGCGCGTTGTAGCACTGTTCAAACCCGCCGCCCGCCACCGGCATGATGCGCGAGTCTTCGTCAGTCAGATTGATCTGATCCTTGGGTTGCGGTCCCTCGAGCGGCGGTGCAGGGGGGTCTGCCGCCCGGCTTCTTGCCGCTCGCCGCCGTCTTCTCGTCCCGCGCCGCCAGCTTGGCGCGGTGCTCGGCCATCTCCCGCTCAAAGCGTTCTTTGGCGCGTGCGTCAAGCTTGGCGCGCGCCTCGGCAAGCTTCGCCAAACGCTCTTCCCGGCGCGCCAATTCCTCCGGGATCGACATGCCATCCGACACATCAGCCTGATCCGCGGCTTCCGCCCGCGCCAGCAGTTCGGCCACTTCGGCCTTCAACTGGGCCTCGATCTTGCCCGCATGTTCATAGGACAGCGCGCTGTGCCGGCTGGCATTGGCGTGGATTTTCGTGCCGTCCAGTCCCACGGTGCCAAGCTTGAGCAGGTCCATCTCGCGCGCCAACTCCAGCACCCGCACGAACAG
>VBAF01000470.1 GCA_005884705.1 Alphaproteobacteria bacterium | reverse complement strand
CGGCGATGGAGATGGCGCTGTTCGACATCGTCGGCCAAGCCTCGGGCCTGCCGGTCGCCGAGCTGCTGGGCGGGCGCTGCCGCGACGACATTCCGCTCTCCTTCTCGGTCGCCGATCCCGACGTCGACCGCGACATGGAGATGGTGAAGCGGCTGTACGGCGAGGGCCTGCGGCTGTTCAAGATGAAGACCGGCTTCGCCGGCCACGCTGCGGACCTCAAGCGCATGGAGCGCTTCCGCAAGGAGCTGCCGGCCGACGCCGAGCTGCGCATCGACTACAATCAGGGCATGGTCACGCACGACGCCATCCGCCAGCTGCGCGACGTCGAGGCGTTCAAGCCGACCTTCATCGAGCAGCCGGTGCCCGGCCACCATCGCGCCGCGCTGGCCGAGATCACGCGGGCGCTCGACACGCCGGTGCTAGCCGACGAAAGCGTGTTCACGCCGACCGACGCTTTGCAGGTCGCCGCCGGTCGCATGGCCGACCTGGTGTCGATCAAGATCATGAAGCACGGCGGCATGTTGGCCGCCCGCAAGGTCTCGGCGATCTGCGAGGCCGCCGGCATCGCCTGCTACGGCGGCGACATGTTCGAGACCGGCATCGCCCACCTCGCGGGCACGCATGTGATCGCCGCCACGCCCAACATCTCGCTGGGTTGCGAGTTCTACCAGGCCAAGTATTTCCTCGAACGCGACCTCCTGGCCGAGCCGTTCCCGATCGAGAACGGCCGCGTGGTCGTGCCACGAACGCCCGGTCTCGGCGTGAAGGTCGACGAGGATCGGGTGAAGCACTACGCCGTGGAGACGCTGAAATAACCGATTGGCGCGCCTTTTGCCCGCCGTCTGCTTGACGGCCGCGGGGGGTGGCACCAGACTTTTTCGATAACGAAGGGGGCCGACATGACTATCCGTCGTCGAGACATTGCTGCGCTGGGGGTTGCCGCCACCGGGCTCGCCGCTGCCGCAGCCATCGCGCGACCGGCACTGGCGCAGCCGAAGCCCGGCGATTCGACCTGGGAGCTGATCAAGAAGAACGGCGCAGTCCGCATGGGCGTGTTCGAGTACCCGCCGTACTTCGTGCGCAACAAGACCAGCGGCGAATGGGAAGGCGCCATGGTCGAGATGGGCAAGGACATCGCCAACGAGCTCAAGGTGAAGTTCGTGCCGGTCGAGGTCGGCGGCTTCGCCGAGGCGGTGCTGTCGCTCCATGCGAGCAAGGTCGACATGAACTTCGGCCTGCAGGCCACTCCGGTCCGCGCCGCCGCGATCGACTTCGCCGGACCGATCTACTGGATCGAATGGGTGACGGTGAACAACCCCAATTTCAAGGGCCGCGACTGGGCCGACTACAACAAGGAGAACGTCAAGGTCGCGGTCATGACCGGCACGTCCGACGAGCTGCTGCTGCGCAAGATGGCGCCCAAGGCCACGCGCGTTGAGTTCAAGCTGATCGCCGACGTGGCGCTGGCGGTCTCCTCGGGCCGGGCCGACGCCTTCACCACCACCGTGCTGGCCAGCATGGTGATGAAGCAGAAGAACCCGGCGCTCGGCGACTTCGTCAATCCCAAGCCGCGCGTCGCGTTGCCGGGCTATATCGGCCTGCGCCTCGAGGAGGACCAGCGCTGGCAGAAGTTCCTCAACCGCTGGGCTGAGTGGAACATCCTGCTCGGCCACAACGAGCGGCGCATGCGCGAGGCGCTCGCCAAGGACGGCCTGGAAGTTCCGTCGACGGTTTCGTTCTCGCCCAACTGATGGCCAAATCGGTAACCGTGATCGGCGCCGGCCTGGTCGGCGTCTGTTGCGCCCTGCATCTTCAGCGCGAAGGCTTCGCGGTCAGGCTCGTCGACAAGGGCGAGCCGGGCATGAAGGCATCCTTCGGCAACTCCGGCAGCTTCGGTACCGCCTCGTGCGTGCCGTTCGCCCTGCCGGGCGTGCTGAAGAAGGTGCCGAAGATGCTGTTCGACTCCACGTCGCCGCTCAAGCTGCGCTGGAGCCATGTTCCGAGCGCGCTGCCCTGGTTCCTCCGCTTCATCGAATCGGCCCGACCGTCGCGGGTCGAGGAGATCGCCAAGGCGCGCAACTCGCTGCTGGTGCACACTCATGCGGGTTACGCGCCGCTGATCGAGGGCGCCGACGCCGGCAAGTGGGTGGTCGATGACGGCCTGCTGATGACCTTCGAGAGCGAGGAGGCGTTCCGCAACTCGCAGTACGCCCTCGACCTGCGCCGTCGCAACGGCGTGCACATGGACATCCTCGACGGCAACGAGGCGCGGCAGATGGAGCCGGCGCTTTCCGCGAAGGTCGTCAAGGCGGTGTCGCTGCCCGACGTGCACCGCACGATCGATCCGTGGCGGCTGTGCGATGCGCTGGCCAGGGATTTCGTGCGGCGCGGCGGCGAGATCGTCAACGCCGAGGTCAGGGGCTTCGAGATCGGCAGCGACGGTCCCACCGCGATCGTTACCGACCACGGGACGATGGCGGTAGAGCAGGTGGTGATCGCGGCCGGCGTGTGGTCGCGGCCGCTCGCCAAGCAGCTCGGCACCGCGGTGCCGCTGGAGGCCGAGCGCGGCTATCACATCACGGTGGTGGACTCCAACGTGATGGAGTTCGCCGCCCCCGATGCGCCGCCCGACATGCGCATCGCCGACATGGTGATGCGACACGCCAAGGAGCTGGTGCCCGGGCTGAAGGGCGAGGCCGCCTCGAAATGGATGGGGCCGCGGCCGTCGCATCCCGATTCCAAGCCGGTGATCGGCCGTTCGCCGCGCCACAGGAACGTCTACTTCGCCTTCGGCCACGACCATCTCGGTCTCACCATGGCCGGCATCACCGGCAAGCTGGTGGCCGAGCTCGCCACCGGCAAGCCGACCACCGTCG
>VBAF01000469.1:4532-6061 GCA_005884705.1 Alphaproteobacteria bacterium | reverse complement strand
GAGCCTTGTTTGGATGGGCACAGCGGGCGATGCAGAGGCGGCATAGCGAGATTCGCCGCCGGCTTCTGCACAGCGACGACAGTCTTCAGGATCTTCTCGCGTTCAGTGGACGGGGTGAATAGTGGACACGACATGGTAAGAGCCAGACTCATCACTGCCGGCATTTTGTTCACGGCCATACTTGGACGTCCGCTCGCCGCCGAACCGACCGGCGAGGCGCTTCTTTCCCAGGCGCATGACTGTCTGGTTCAGCCCTTCATCGTGTCGGAGCTCGGCAGTCCTGCAAACGGATTGCTCGAGGAAATGCTGGTGGATCGCGGCCAGCGCATAACCAAGGGAATGGTGGTCGCGAAGTTGCGATCCGACCTCGAGCAGGCTTCTTTCGATCTTGCCAAGGCGAGAGCGGAATCGACCGCGCTGATACAGCTGGCGCGCGAACGCGTATCCCTTCTCAGGAAGGAGACCAGCCGAAACACCGAACTCCACAACAAGCAGTTTGCCGCCACGGCGCTGCTCGACAAATCGATGAGCGAGCTCCAACAGGCGATTTCGCAATTGACCCAGGCAGAGACCGATCAAGCGCTCGCCGTCCTCGAAATGCGGCGTGCCGCCGTGCTTCTCGACCAGCGTTCAATCCTCAGTCCAATTGATGGGTTTGTGGTTCGTCGTTTGATGGCGCCGGGCGAGCACGTCTACGAACAAGCCAAGATCCTCAAGGTGGCGCAGATCGATCCGCTATTCGTCGAGGTCAACGTACCGATTGCTGCCTTTCCCTTTATCAAGGAAGGAATGAAAGCGGAGGTTCGCCCTAGTCAACCGGTCGGCAGAGTGCTTGCCGCGACCGTTTCGGTCATCGACAAGGTGCTGGATGCTGCAAGCGATACCTTCGGCGTGCGTCTGGTGTTGCCCAATCCGACGATGGAACTTCCCGCCGGCGTCAACTGCACGGTGACGTTTCCTGCAGCGGCAAAGTGAAGGCGGCCCTTGAAAAGGACGGACTTCAAGGCGGTTTTAGAGGATCCTAAAAGCGCCTAAGCGCTTGATTTAATGTGGATATTCTAGTTCTCCGCATTGAAGCGCGGCATTGTCCATAGCCCCGTTGAAGGCGAACCCCGCGCGCGTCACGCCGTTGTTGAAGGTGCCTCAACCGTGTTGGCGGATGCCGCAGCTTCGCTACCACGTGCTGGTAGTCGTCTGCGACGGCTGGGGACGCTCTGCAACGAATTGGGACGGTCCAGAGACGAAAATGGTAGGCCCGGCAGGATTCGAACCTGCGACATAACCGTTATGAGCGGCTCGTTCTAACCACTGAACTACGGGCCCGTCGTCGCGGCCCGCAGTCTTACACTTATTCGACGGGCGGCACGAACATATAGCCGATGCCGCGCACCGTGCGAATCACCGTCGGCTTGTCGGGCGCCGGCTCGATCTTGCGCCGGATGCGGGTGATGCGCAGGTCGATCGCCCGGTCGAACGGGTCGCGCGTGCGGTGGCTCGTCGTCTCGAGCAGCCAGTCGCGGCTGAGCGGC
>VBAF01000469.1:0-4517 GCA_005884705.1 Alphaproteobacteria bacterium | reverse complement strand
CTTCAGCAGGTCGAATTCGCCCGACGTCACCGCCACGTCGTTGCCGGTGTCGTCGTGCAGCGCGCGCTTGGCGAGATCGAGCATGTGCTGGCCCATGCGCACCCGCTCCAGCCGGGGCGGGGTCGCCTTGTGGGCCGACCGGCGCAGCACGCTCTTGCAGCGCGCCAGCAACTCGCGCGGCTCGTAGGGCTTGGCGACATAGTCGTCGGCGCCGCTCTCGAGGCCCAACACCTTGTCGACCGGGTCGCCCGCCGCCGTCAGCATGATGATACCGACCTTGGGGCTGCTTTCGCGCAGCCAGCGTGCCAGCGCGAAGCCGTCATCGTGGCCCGGGAGCTGGATGTCGAGCAGGACCAGGTCGGGCATCGCCCGCGAAACCTGACGGCGCATCTGGGCGCCGTTCTCGACGGCGATCACCTTGAGGTCATGGTTGGCGAGATACGTCTCGGCCGCCTTGCGCTGGAAGGCGTCATCCTCGACGAGAAGAACCGAAGGCTGTTGCATGACTTGTTTCCAAAATGTATGTGTCTTAATGGCTGATAAATTAGCAAGCTTTTGCAACAATTTATAGCCCTTTCTTGATATTCTTGATACAGTAATGGACGTTTGTATCTGCCATATCACCATATGTTGGTTTCCATTCATTTTTTGACGACACCCCATGGCCCTGGTCCCTGATTCATCCACCCCCGATCCCACCGGGGTCGCTGACCCGGCGCACCAGGACGCCTACGTCCGCGCCGAGCTGATCCGTCGGTTGTTCGAGGGGTCGCGCCAGTCCCGCTACTTCTCCTTCGTGCTCTGGCCGGTGATCGCCGCGATCTACTGGCGCCAGATCGACCTCACCGAGCTCATCCCGCCGTTCGTGGCCCATCTCGCCGTCACGGTCGCCTTCGACGTCCTGCGCCGCAACTTCACCGTGGCCAATCCGTCGGACCAGCAGACGGTGCGCTGGGGCCGGTGGTTCGCCGCGCTTTCCTTCCTCGCCGGCGCATGCTGGGGCTGGGCGGGCTTCATGCTCGCCGCGAAGGACTACGAGCTGCAGCGCATGCTGCTCGGGCTGGTGCTGCTCGCCACCATCACCACGGCGGTGCCGATCCGCTCGGCGCATCCGCCGACCTTCTACACCTTCGCGATCGCCACCACCGCGCCGCTGTTGCTGGTGCTGCTGATATCGGTCGACCCCTTCTACAAGCTGGTCGGCATCGCGGGCGGCGCCTATGTCGCGCATCTCATGGCCTATGTCCGCGACGTCCATCGCTGGCAGTACGACAATATCGCGCTCGCCTACCAGAAGGAGGAGCTGGCCCGCCGCCTGCAGGTCGCCTACGACGAGGAGCGCGAGTTGCGTGCCGCCGCCACCGCCGCCCAGCGCGAGGCCGAGCAGGCCAACCAGGCGAAGTCGACCTTCCTGGCGACGGTCAGCCACGAGATCCGCACGCCAATGAACGGCGTGCTGGGCATGGTCGACATCCTCGACCACACGCGGCTCGATGCGGACCAGCGCGATTCGCTTGCCACCATCCGCTACTCGGCCTCCGCCCTGCTGCGCATCATCGACGACATTCTCGACTTCTCCAAGATCGAGGCCGGCCGGCTCGAGCTCGAGCACATCGAGCTTTCGACCATCGAGCTGGTCGAGGGCGTGGCCGAGGCGATGGCGCCGCAGGCCGCGTCGAAGGGCCTGAAGCTCGCCGCCTATGTCGCGGCGGACGTGCCCGAGCGCGTGATGGGTGATCCGCTGCGGCTGCAGCAGATCCTGTTCAACCTGCTGGGCAATGCGCTCAAGTTCACCGAGACCGGCTCGGTGCGCTTGTCGCTGGAGCGCGTCGGCGAATCGCTGCTGTGCATCAAGGTCGCCGACACCGGTATCGGCCTCAGCGCCGAGCAGCGCGAGCGGCTGTTCCAGCCCTTCGTGCAGGCCGACAACACCACGACGCGCCGCTTCGGTGGCACCGGCCTCGGCCTGTCGATCGTGCGGCGGCTCGCCGAGGCGATGGGCGGCGGTGTCGCTGTCGAAAGCGCGATCGGCATCGGCTCGACCTTCAGCGTCACGGTGACGCTCGAGCCCGCGCCGGCGATCGCACCGGCCGTGCGCCCGCTCGACGGCCTGCCGCTCGTCCTGTCGCTGGCCGATGCCGCCGAGGGCCGCGCCATCGCCCGCTATCTCGAGGATGCCGGCGCCCGGGTCGTGCTGGAAGCGACCGGACCGTTCGTCGGTGTCCGCCTCGCGGGCTCCAACAACGAGATGCGGGTGGCGTTGCTCGACGCGCCGGTCGGCGCGACCGGGCTCGTCCGGCCGTGGCGCCGCGAAGCGCTGGTGCGGGCCGTGGCGCGGGCGTTCGGCCGCAGCCTGCCTGTACTGGTCGCCGTGGTGCCTGCGGCGCCGTCGGCTGCCCAGCTCGGCGGCCGGGTGCTGGTGGTCGACGACAACTCGGTCAACCGTCGCATCCTTGCCCGCCAGGTCGAGCTGGCCGGCGCCTCGACCGACACCGCCGCCGGCGGTGAGGAGGCGCTCGAATTGATGCGGCGCGGCCACTACGACCTGGTGCTCGCCGACCTGCAGATGCCGGGCATGGACGGCTTCGACCTGGCGCGCCGCATCCGCGCGCGCGAGCGCGAAGCCGACCTGCAGCGCACGCCGATTCTTGCCATCACGGCGAGCGCGTTCGAGGATCAGGAGGCGAGAAGCCGCGACGTCGGCATGGACGGGCTGGTCACCAAGCCGGTCGGCATCGAGCAGCTGCGTGCCACGCTCGATGTCTGGTTGAAGGACGCGAAGGAGCGGGCGGCATGAGCGCATACGATCGCGGCAAGCTGGTCGAGCTGTTCGGCAACGACCCCGCTACGGTGGCTGTGATCGAGCGCGAATTCTTCGACACCGCCTGCGAGGTGGCGCGCGAGATCGCCGCGACCGCATCGCCTGAAGGGTGCCTCGGGCATGATCGGTGCAGCTCCCCTGCGCGAGATCGCCGAGGCGGTCGAGCGCGCCGCCAAGGCGCACGACCTCGGCCTTGTGCGCGGCCTGCACGACCGTTTCTGCGGCGAGGTCCTGCGCGTCGCCGAGCAGGCCGGCCTGCCGACCGATCAGGTCTGATTTCATATGCCTCTCCCCCTATCGGGGGAGGGGAGAAAGAGGCGTCAGCCTCTCGGCCTCAAGAAGATCGTCGCCGAATAGGAGAGAAGCGGCTTGCCGCGCTGCTCGAGCAGGCCGCGCAGGAAGGCGAGCGACTTGCCGTGCCGTGGCACCTCGACCCGGGTGACCAGCGGCGCCGTTGCGTCGCCCGCGGCCAGGAACTCGGCGGCGAAGGAGACCGTGCTCGGCGCCATGCCGGTGACGATGCCGGCCGCGCGGGTCACCGCCGAATCGGCGAAGCTCATCATGTAGCCGCCGTGCAGCAAGCCGCCCGAGTTGCACATGTGCGGGGTGGTCGGCTGGATCAGGGTCGCGCCGTCGACTTCCTTGCGCGCGTAGGACGGGCCGATGTGGCGCGAGTAGACGCTGGCGTTGGCAAGCAGCTCGAAGTCTGCCGGCACCGCCTGCGGTACGGCCGACGGCGCGGCCGCGGCCTGGTCCTTGCGCCCCATCACCTTGGTGCGCGCGACATGCCGCACCACGCCCGACCACAGGGCGATCGTCTTGCCCTGCTGGGTGACGCGTCCGCGCGCGAAGGCGAGCCGGCCGGTGACCTGCAGCGGCTCGCCCGTCGCTTCCAGCGGCACGCCGACCCGGCCGGCATTGAGGAATTCCACGGCGATGCTGACGTTCATGGCGAACGAGGTGTTGGTGCCGCCATCGGCGGCACGCCCGGCCACCAGGCAGAGCGCATAATCGGCGAAGGTCAGGATCGACCCGCCATGGACGCCGCCGGCATAGTTGCCGTGCCGCGGCTCGGTCGGCAGCACGCAATGCACCGTGCCGGCCTTGGAGGCGTCGCCGTCGATGCGGAAATAGAACGGGCCGGTATGGTCCTCGAACGGGTCGGGCGGCGTGAAGACGGTGTAGCGAGCGAGGTCGATGGAATCGGGCATGTCGATGCTCTAATAGAAGAACTTCCGGCAAATCAGAAGCGTCACGGAGCGAAACCACATGGCGGGCGTCCACAAGGTAGACATTTCCTGGGATCGCCGTCCCGGAGGCACCGTCGCCACCGTCGTGTTCGACAACGCAAAGCGACTGAATGTGCTGAACCCGCCGGCGCTGCTCGATCTCACCGAGGCGTTCCTCGGGCTCGCTCGCGAGGACGACCTGCGCTGCGTGGTGTTCTCGGGAGCCGGTGGCCGCGCTTTCATCGGCGGCGCCGACATCAACCACATGACGACGATGAGGCATCCCGAGGACGGCCGCCGCTTCCTGACCATGATCCACAAACTCTGCCAGGCGATCCGCGACGTGCCCGTGCCGGTGATCTGCAAGGCGGAGGGCTACACACTCGGTGCCGGCCTCGAGGTCGCGGTGTCCTGCGACATCCGCATCGCCGCCGACAACGCCATGTTCGGCATGCCCGAGGTCAAGG
>VBAF01000458.1 GCA_005884705.1 Alphaproteobacteria bacterium | reverse complement strand
GCAGCGCCTGCGCCAGCATCGGCCCCTGGCACCACGGCCCGCAGGTATAGACCTCGAAGTCGCGCCAGCGGACCTTCACCGGCTCCTCGTAGCGGCTGTGGAAGTTCGCGAGATCGTCGCGCGCCAGGTAACCGCCGTTCTGCTCGTGGTAGCGCACGATCGTCTCGGCGATGTCGCCGCAATAGAACGCCGCCCGCGCCGCCGCGAGGCCGGCCAGCCGGCCGCGGCTCGACGCGGCGCGCTCCTGGTCGACCATGTATTGCAGGGTGCCGGCGAGATCGGTCTGCAGGAAGCGGTCGCCGACCTTGGGGACATTGCCGCCCGGCAGGAAGATCGCCGCGTTCGACGGCCACGAGCGATAGCCCTGCTCGTACTCCTTGATCATGGTCGCCATGTAGTCGAACACGGCGAAGCCTTCCCGGGCGTAGCGGATGGCGGCGCTCGCGACGTCGCCGAACGTCATCGTGCCCCAGTCGCTGAGCGCGGTGATCCAGGCATCGGGCGCCGCCGGCACCACGGTGCGCAGCAGGCCAAGCGGCATCTTGCCGCCATGCTCGCGCATGAACAGGTCGGCCGGGAAGCGCTTCGGCCAGTGGCCGAGCCCTGCGATGGTGACGACTTTCCCCTCACCGGTGCGGATCATGATCGGCGCCACGCCGGCCACTTTCACCTCGTCGGGATGCAGCACGGCGAGCGCGATGCCGGCGGCACAGCCCGCGTCGATCGCATTGCCGCCCGCCTCGAGGATCGAGAAGCCGGCGGCCGCCGCGAGATAGTGTCCCGCAGAGACGGCGTGCCGGCTGCCGTAGAGCGTGGGGCGGGCGGAGGGCATGCCGATTGACGGTCAGTCCCACGCCGCGTCGACGATGCGGCCGTCCTCCGACAGCACCAGGGTCAGACGGTTGCGATCGAGGGTGTAGCTGTGGATGCCGTCGCGCGGCTTGATCACGCGCACCGTCCACAGCAGGTCTTCCTCGCGCACGACCTCGGCGGCCGGCGCGTTGGCCGGCGCGCTGCCGCCCTTGGCGACGAAATATTTGCCGATGCACTTGCCGCAGTCGTTCTTGAGCTTCTTGACCTCGGCGCGACCGGGCAGCTGCTTCAGGGTCAACGCGTTGCTCGCCGACCGCACCCGGACCGCGGTGTAGGGATGGCCGTGGCCGAGCGGCAGGATGGCGTCGACCTCCATGAATGCGCCGAGCGGCCCGGGCCGTTGCGGCGCCTGCGCCTGCAGCAGCAGGTCGAGCACGCCGTCGACCGGCTTGCCCTCGGTGATCGGCACCAGGACGGGCGAGCGCCAGTCGGACGATGACACCAGGCCATGGGCGACGATGATGTCCCGCCCGTTCTGCGGCGCGCGCAGGACGTCGATGCCGGTGACGAAGAGGACCGGGTAGGACGTGGCTTCGTTGGCACCACTGTTCTGCGGGGCGCCCTGCGGCGGACCGCCCTCCGGCGGTGCCCCCTGGGGACCTTGCGGCGGTCCGCCGGCCGGCGGCGCCTGCGCATAGGCGGTCGCCAGGGCGAGCGCCGCGACGAGTGAAACGGTGGCGGAAACGGCGGCGAACAGCGTCGATCGGGTCATGGCGTCCTCGGTGATGGAGCGACGGCCTCGGTGGCCTCGGGCGGAATCCAGCTCTGCTCGAGGCGGTCGTAGGCCTCGAGGATGAGGTCGGTCGGCACGATCTGGGTCAGCGTGCAGTAGGACGTCCGGGTGCCGGTGAAAGAGCCGTTTTCGAACAGCTTGTTGACCGGCGCGCCGCCGCCGCACACCGAGAAGTACTCGCACTCGGCCCGGCACGCCGCGACACCTTGCTGG
>VBAF01000081.1:2610-11860 GCA_005884705.1 Alphaproteobacteria bacterium | reverse complement strand
CACCGTCGGCGCGATGCGGGCAATCGTGCCGCGATAGATCGTCGGGCTGCCGCGGAAGGTGACCTCGACCTTGCCGCCGGTGACGACCCGGCCGAGGTGCAGCTCGTCGACGTCGGCCAGCACGCGGAGCTGGCCCATGTCGACGATCTTGACGACGCCGCCCGGCGCGATGCGCTCGCCCTGGCGGGTATAGACCTGCACCACCACGCCGTCGATCGGCGATCGGACCAGCCCCTGCTCGCGGATGATGCGCGCCTGGTCGAGCTTGGCCGAGGTGATGCTGATGTCGATGTCGACCTGGGCGAGGTCGTTGGCCAGCGTCTCCTTCATGACGCGCAGCTTGGCCTGCTCGCGCTCGAGGCTCTGCTGGGAGATGCTGATCTCGAGCTGCTTCATGTCGGGCGGCTTGCCGGAGCGCGCCAGCTCGAGGTTCTTGAGCTTGAGCTCCTCGGACGCCGAGTTGACGACCACTTCCTGCATCGCGATCTCGGCGATGCGATAGCCGTTGACCATCGCCTCGCGCTGACGCTTGGCCTTCTGCAGCTCAGCCTCGGTCGTGCGGACCGTGACGTCGGCCTTGGCGTAGTTCGACAGCACCGCCACGACCTGGTCCTTCTTGACCCGCTGGCCGTCGGCCACCTTGAGTTCGGCCAGCACCGAGCCGCCGCTCGTCGGATCGCCGGCGATCACGACGGTGCCCGCCGGTGCGTCGGTGTAGCCGCGCGAGATCAGCGGGCCGGTCGGCTTGATGCCGTCCTGGGCGCTGCTGGTCTGGCGGCTCGGCGCCATCCACAGTGCAAGCGCCGCGACGACGAACAGGATCGCCACGCCCGTTGCACCCCATCTGAATTTTTCTCGTCGAGCCATGCGAATTCGCTTCTAATCCACCCAATCAGTACGCACCATCAGAAGGTCGTCGCTGGAATCACGCTGCCTTTGGCAACACCGACGATCGAGAAGGTCTTGTACAGCGCCGTTGCAATCTTATTGTACTCGTAAAGTGGCGCATTCGTGACATAGACCACGTCGCGGGCCTGCACGCCGAACTGCTGAGCGACAAAGATAGACACTGGCTGACTGAGGTCCAGCCTAAAAACCCGTGCTCTCGCCCCGGGATTGTTCTGGATATCGCCGAGGCGGAAGACGAAAACGCCCGTCTTGTTGGCGCGCTCGTCGTTGAGGCCGCCGACCTGGCCCAAGGCCTCCAGCAGTGTGAGGTCGGGCTTGGCGACCTCGACGTTGCCCGATTTCTGAACCGCGCCCAAAACCGTGAACGTCCGCGAATTGGGCCGCACGACGATCTCGTCGTTCTTCTGGAGGGCGATGTCGCCGCCCGCCAACAGATCGGCGTACTGCGCGGTGAGGAGGACCTGACCTTGGCGGCGAACCACGACCTCGACCTGCGCGGCGGGAATGTTGGACGGGCCGCCGGCACGATTGATCGCGTCGACCACCGAGCGCACGCCTTCGAGGATCGACACGCGTCCCGGCTGCCGCACGTCACCCGACACCATCACCGTGTGCGAACGGTCCGAGACGAACTCGACGATGACCTGGGGATCCTGTGCCTTGCCCTTGAGACGCTCGGCGATGCGCTGCTCGATGTGGGTGAGGTCGAGGCCTGCGACCGCCACGGTGCCGGCATACGGCACGTTGATCGTCCCGTCGTCGGTGACGCGCTGCACGCCGAGATCGGCGCCCGGCCGCTGGATGGTCGGGAAGATGCTGCCTTCATAGGGCTCGAAGATGCGGACCCTGAGCACGTCGCCCGGCGCCACCGCGACCCGGGCGCCCGCCGACAGGTTGCTGGTCGTCGAGGGACGGTCGATGCTCGACGCGGGCCGGAAGGCCATCACGGTGGTGGGCGTCAGATCGATCAGGTCGAACGGCAGGGCTTCGGTGCTCGAGGCCTGCGCTCCGCCCATCCAGGGCCCGTCCCCGGGGATCACCTGGCAGCCGGCAAGCGCGAGAGCCAAGCCAAAACCCACCACTACGGGTCGCACGACGCGGCACAGCCAGGTCCAGATTGTCAAATCCCGCTCTCCGTCCGGCGCGTCGGCATCCTGCCCCCGCTCCGAGTCCCTTGGTCTGCCTCAGCCTGACCGGTAATTAACTCGCAGTTCGCCGCGCGTGCAAGCGCTTGGAACCGTCCGCCACCGCCGGCCCGAGCCGGGCGGCCGCCTCCTCGAGGCTGCCGGCGACCTCGAGAAGCTGCGCGAAGCCGCTGACCTCGAGGCAATCCACAGCCGGTCCGCTGAAGCGGCAGAACACCACGCGCGCATCGATCGCCTGCGCGCCGTGCAGCACGCCCGCGAGCGCCCGCACGCCCGCCGCGCTCATATAGGTGACGGCGCTGCCGTCGACGATGATCCTGGCGCCCGGGCGCATGGCCGATTGCAGCATCTGCTCGGCGTGCGCGGCGGTGGTCGAATCCATCCGCTCCGGAAGCTTGATGGTCGTGATGTCCTGCGATGATGCGACCGGGCTCATGCGGACCTCTCCCGGGCGTCATTGCTCATGCGCCCGCGCCATCCTCCACCCAGGTCCGTGCCGCGCCAATCGATCCGCCGGCCCGTCAGCGCCCGCACCATGAGGATGGGCGCGAGCGCCTCCCGCGCCAAGGCAGCCAGAGTGGCGCGCCAGCCGAACGACAGGCCGCGGCCTCGCGCGAACCAGCCCTCGGCAGCGAGCCAGCCCGCGGTATGCAGCACCAAACCGACCAGCAGCAGCCCGACGCCGGCACCAGCCGCCGCGAGCGCGATCAACCCGGCGAGCGCCGATGCCGCCCAGCCGATCGCGGGCTCCCACAGCACGAGCGGCCACACCGGCAGCCTGAGCCGCGTGCGGGCCCAGCGGACCTGACGTCGCCACACCACGCCGGCGTCGCGGCGGCCGAGCGGCAGCAGCGGCATGACATCGCCCAGCCGCGTCTGCAGGCCGAGCTCGCGCACCGATCGGGTGACGGAATAGTCGTCGGCGATCCAGCGGTTGAAGCCGCGCCAGTTGCCGATGCGCTGCAGCGTGTCGAACGCCATCAGCGTGACCCCGCCCGACGCAACGGCGATGCCGAGACGGTCGGCCGCGAACAGGAAGCGCGCCTGGTGGCCGTTGATATAGGCACGCTCGAGCTCGGCCGCGAAGTTGGCCGGCGCCTCGGCCGCCTTCAGCGCAAGCACCAGCCCGACCGTGTCCGACAGTGCCGCCGCCGCGCGGCACAGCATGCCCGCCTCCAGGATGATGCCGGCGTCGCATAGTGCCACCACCGGCCGGCGCGCCGCTTCGAGTCCCTTGCGCACGTTGTTCATCTTGGGATTGAAGGTGGTGTCGCTGCCGATCAGCACCGGTGCATCGGCCCATTCAGCCCGCAGCGCGGCCAGCGCGCCGTCTTGCGCATCGGCGATGCAGATCAGGATCTCGGCGCCCTGCCCGGCCAGCGCCTGCAACGCGGCGACATAAGCGGGCGATGCGTCGGCGGCGCCGTTCAATGGGGCGACGATGCTGAAATCGGCGGGCCGATGCCGCGGCGCCGGTTCAGGCCGCGGGTGGCGTGCCAGGCCGGCACTCGCCCACTGAATCGCCGACGCCGTCGCCCACCAGGCGAAGCCGATCCACAGCGGGAGGCTGCCCGCCATCGCTCATGACCTGGCGGCGGAGAAGCGGCTGACATCGTCCTTCTCCACCACGAGCGCTCGATGGTAGTTGCGGATGACCTCGCTCGGATCGCCCTGCTCGCGGATGCGGCCGTCCTCGATCCAGATGGCGCGCGTGCACAGCCGCCGCACCTCGGCCATCGAATGCGACACGAAGAGCAGCGTGCCGGTCTTGCGGAAGTTGTCGATCCAGTCGAGGCACTTCCGCTGGAACGCGGCATCGCCGACGGCCAGCGCCTCGTCGACTACCAGGATCTCCGCCTCGACATGGGCGCAGATCGAGAAGGCAAGGCGCGTGCGCATGCCCATCGAATAGTGCTTCACCGGCTGGTCCATGTAGTCGCCGATGCCGGCAAACTCGGCGATCGAGTTGAACTTGCGCAGCACCTCGGCGCGCTTCAGCCCGAGCACGGCGCCGCCGATCATTACATTTTCGCGGCCCGACAATTCGAGGTCGAAGGTCGAGCCGAGCGCCAGCACCGGGGCGATGCGGCCGTTGACGCGCAGTTCGCCGTGGCTCGGCAGCGTCATGCCGCAGATCACCTGCAGCAGCGTGGACTTGCCGCAGCCGTTGCGGCCCAGGATGCCGATGCTCTCGCCGCGCCGCACCTGCAGGTCGATGTCGCGCAGCACCCAGAACGGCTTGAAGTAGGACTTCCACCAGCCAAGCATGACCTGCTTCAGCCAGTCGTTGCGCCGGGCGTAGAGCTGGTAGGCCTTTCCGAGGTGCTTGGCCTGGACGACGATATCAGATGACGTCGACGATGACATTCCGATACCTGTCGAAGAACCAGTAGCCAAGATAGAAAGTGACGAAGGAGGTGAAGAGAGTCCAGGCATAGACGGGCCAGTGGGGAAGTTTTCCGAGCAGCATGATATCGCGCATCACGTCGACATAGCCGGTCAGAGCATTGAGGTAGATCACGAGATTCCACGGCGGCGGCAGCGAAGTATGCGAATAGAAGATCGGCGTGGCGAACATGAACAGCGGCACGATGTTGATCATCAGATAGCCTGCGTCGCGCGTGAACGCGCCGACCGCGCACAGGAACCACGACATGCCGACCACGAACGCCACAAAGGGGATGAAGATCAGCGGCAGCAGCAGCATCGTCCAGGGCAGGCTGCCGACGACGATGACCTGGAAGATCAGCAGGACCGCGATCGAGATCACGGTGTAGAGCGTCGCCCGGAGCGTCGAGATCATCGCCAGCATGTCGCTCGGAAAGATCGTCTGCTTGATGAAGTGCACGTACTCGTGCAGCAACATCGGCGCGCGGAACGCCATCTCCGACCAGAAATTGAAAACGATGATGCCGCTCAGAATGAACAACGCGTAGTTGGTATTCGGGCTGCTGGTGATGATGAATTCCGGCGGCAGGTCGAGCTTGCCCGCGAAGAAGAAGGTGTAGACCGCGATCGCGAGCAAGGGCGCAACGACCGCCCACACCCAGCCGGCGATCGAGCCCTTGAAGCGCTCGGCGACCTCGCGGCGCAGGATCGCCTGGATGAGGTCGCGGTGGTGCAACATCTGCAGGAAGGGCTTGGCGAAGAAGCGGACCGCACGCTCGGCCGGACCGAGATCCTCGACCACGATCTGCTTGCCGTTGACGACGTTCACCGACGGCATGAGCCGCGCATCTCCTGGTTGGGTTCGGTGGTGAGCCCGGTGGGGATCGAACCCACGACCACCTGATTAAAAGTCAGATGCTCTACCGCTGAGCTACGGGCTCGCCCCGGCCTCGCGCTGCGGGCCGAAACCCCGCGCGGCGCCCGTATACGGGGCGGGACGCCCTGGGTCAACGCGGCGCCGGAAGCCCTCAGCCCTTGCCGAACTTGGCCTTGAGCCGCTCGAACACCTTCTTGGACACGAACTGGGAGGTGTCGCCGCCCAGCCGGGCGATGTCCTTGACCAGCGACGAAGCGATGAACTGGTGGCGGTCGGAGGCCATCAGGAAGATCGTCTCGACGTTGGGCTCCATGCGGGCGTTCATGTTGGCCATCTGGATCTCGTACTCGAAGTCGGAGACCGCGCGCAGGCCGCGGATGATCAGCGAGGCCTTCACGTCGCGCGCGAAGTGGATCAGCAGGCCATCGAACGGCACGACCTCGATGCGCTGGCGATCCGCCTCGGGGAAGTCGGCGATGTCTTCCTGGATGATCTGGATCCGCTCCTCGAGCGAGAACAGCGGGCCCTTGCCGATGTTGGTCGCCGGTCCGATCACCAGCTTGTCGACCAGGCGCATCGAGCGGCGGATGACTTCCAGGTGTCCGCTGGTGACGGGATCGAAAGTGCCCGGATAGACCCCGATGCGCTCCACACCCATGTCTCCCCCTTGCTCCCCGGCGCTTTTCCCGGCCTCGTGCCCGCAGGCTGATGCGCCGCCCGGCGCGGCGAAGTCTTAGCGACACGGCCGGTCCTTATCCACCGTTTGTTTCGGAATGGTCTTCGCCATTTCCGTTGCCGTTGCCGCTGCCGTTCGCGTCGTCCTCGCCGATGCGGATCGCCGAGACCACGCGCTCGCCCTCGCTGACATTGACGATGCGCACGCCGCGCGTCGCTCGTCCCGCGATGCGAATTCCGTCGACCGGACAACGGATCAACGTGCCGCCGTCGGTGACCAGCATGATCTGGTCGCTCTGGCCCACCGGGAAAGCCGCGACGACCTGGCCGCCGTCGGGCAGGCGCATCAGCTCGACGCCCTTGCCGCCGCGGCCGGTCACGCGATACTCGTAGGCCGAGGTCCGCTTGCCGAAGCCGGTCGAGGCCGCGGTAAGCACGAACTCCTCTCGGGCCTGCAGCTCCTTGAAGCGCTCCTCGGACAAAGCCGCCTCTGGCGGCGCTGTCGTCGCGGTCGCGGGCGTCTCCTCGCCGCTGGCCTCTTCCTCCGCATTCTCGGCCTGGCGCAGCGCGCGCGACTGGCGGAGATAGGCGTCGCGCTCCTCGCTGGTGACGCCCTTGCCGGCATCGACCAGCGACATCGAGATCACCTCGTCGCCGTCGGCCAGCGCAATGCCACGCACGCCGGTTGAATTGCGGCTGGCGAAGACGCGCACGGCGGAAGCCGGGAAGCGCATGGCACGGCCCTGGCGCGTCGCCAGCAGGACGTCCTGATCCTCGCTGCAGACGCCGACGCCGATCAGCCGGTCGCCGGCGTCGTCGCCCTCGAACTTCATGGCGATCTTGCCGTTCTGGTTGACGGTCACGAAGTCGCTGAGCTCGTTGCGCCGTACGCCGCCGCGCGCGGTGGCGAAGACCACGTTGAGCGTCGCCCAGCTCGCCTCGTCCTCCGGCATCGGCATCACGGTGGTGATGGTCTCGCCTTCACTGAGGGGAAGCAGGTTCACAAAAGCCTTGCCGCGCGCCTGCGGCGCGCCGAGCGGCAGCCGCCAGACCTTGAGCTTGTAGACGATGCCGCGGCTCGAGAAGAACAGCACCGGCGTGTGGGTGTTGGCGACGAACAGGCTGGAGACGAAATCGTCCTCGCGCGTCGCCATGCCCGAGCGGCCCTTGCCGCCGCGGCGCTGGGCGCGATAGGCCGACACCGGCACGCGCTTGACGTAGCCGCCGTGCGTGACCGTCACCACCATGTCCTCGCGCTGGATCAGGTCCTCGATGTCCTGCTCGAACTCGTTGTCGAGGATCTCGGTGCGCCGCGGCGTCGCAAACTGCTCCTTGATCTCGAGCAGCTCCTTGGTCATCAGCGCGAACAGCTTGTCGCGATCGCCCAGCAGCTCGAGGAAGCCTTCGATCTGCTGCGCGACCTCGCCGAGCTCCTCGGCGATCTTGTCGCGCTCCAGCCCGGTCAGGCGCTGCAGCCGCAGCTCGAGGATGGCGCGGGCCTGCGCCTCGGAGAGCCGGTAGGTGCCGTCGGCCGCCACCTCGCGGCCCGGCTCGGCGATCAGCAGGATGAGCGGCGCCACATCGGCCGCCGGCCAGTCCTTGGCCATCAATCGCTCGCGCGCCACGACCGGATCGGGCGAACGGCGGATCATCTCGATCGCCTCGTCGATGTTGGCGACGGCGATGGCAAGGCCGACCAGCACATGGGCCCGGTCGCGGGCGTGGTTGAGCTCGAACTTGGCACGCCGGGTGATGACCTCGGCGCGGAACCGAATGAACGCCTCGAGCAGCTCCTTGAGCCTCATCAGCCGCGGCCGGCCGCCGTCGAGCGCCAGCGCGTTGACGCCGAACGTGGTCTGCAATGGCGTGAACCGGTAGAGCTGGTTCAGCACCACGTCGGCCATGGCGTCGCGCTTGAGCTCGATCACCAGCCGCACGCCGTCCTTGTCGCTCTCGTCGCGGACCTCGGAGATGCCTTCGACCTTCTTGTCGCGCACCACCTCGGCGATGCGCTCGTGCAGGCGCGCCTTGTTCTCCTGGTAGGGAATCTCGGTGACGATGATCGCCTCGCGCCCGCCGGCCTTCTCCTCGACGGTCGTGCGCGCCCGCATGATCAGCGAGCCGCGGCCGAGCTCGAAGCCGGCACGGATGCCGTTGCGGCCTAGGATGGTGGCGCCGGTCGGGAAGTCCGGCCCCGGCACGTACTCCATGAGCTGCTGCACGGTGAGCTCGGGATTGACGATCAGCGCACAGCAGGCGTCGATCAGCTCGCCGAGATTGTGCGGCGGGATGTTGGTCGCCATGCCGACCGCGATGCCGCCGGCGCCGTTGGCCAGCAGATTGGGGAAGGCGGCCGGCAGGACCGTCGGCTCCTGCTCGCGCTCGTCGTAGTTGGGCTGGAACTCGACGGTGTTCTTGTCGATGTCGGCGAGCAGCGCCTCGGCAACGGTCGCAAGGCGCGCCTCGGTGTAGCGCATCGCCGCCGGAGGATCGCCGTCCATCGAGCCGAAATTGCCCTGACCCGAGACCAGCGGCAGGCGCATCGAGAAGTCCTGTGCCATGCGGACCATGGCGTCGTAGATCGCGCTGTCGCCGTGCGGATGATACTTGCCCATCACGTCGCCGACGATGCGGGCGGATTTGCGGAACGGGCGGGTCGAGTCGTAGCCGCCTTCCTTCATCGCGTAGAGCACGCGGCGATGGACCGGCTTCAGGCCGTCTCGGGCATCGGGCAGAGCGCGCGCCACGATCACGCTCATCGCGTAATCGAGGTAGGAGCGCTTCATCTCCTCTTCGATCGTGATCGGCGCGATGTCGTGCGGCGGCTGAGGCGGTTGCGGCGCGTCGGGGGGCGGCGGCGCCGGCGGAAGAATCGTATCGTCGCTCACGGAAACCTGATTTTTTGGCTCTTATGGTGGGCCTGCCGAGGGGTTCGGCGAGGCGCGGGGCAACCTAGCAAATAGGGCCCCGAAGACCAACAGAAATCGCACCGGCGAACACCTTGCAAGTCCCTGATTTAAAAGGGAGAATTTGCCCCGAAAAACGACGACAACAAGGCCCGATTTTGCGTCAAGCCAAGCCCTCCGTGGCGGTGTTCGATTTCGGCGGCGTGCTGATCGACTGGAACCCGCGCCACCTCTACCGCCGGCTCATTGCGGACGCCGCGGAGATGGAGCGATTCCTGGCCGAAGTGACCACCCGCGAATGGCACCAGGCGCAGGACCATGGCGGCGATTTCCGCCAGGCCACCCGGGCG
>VBAF01000081.1:0-2588 GCA_005884705.1 Alphaproteobacteria bacterium | reverse complement strand
CCGAGATGGCGGCGCTGGTCGAAAAGCTGCATGCCGCCGGCACGCCGCTTTACCTGCTGTCGAACGCTCCCGACCTGGTCGATGTCTGGCTGCGCGGGCCGGCCGCGCGACGCCATTTGTTCCTCGGCCGGTTCCGCGACTTCGTCGTCTCGGGCCAAGTGAAATGCGCCAAGCCCGATCGCGCGATCTACGACCTGGCATGCCGGGTCGGCGGCTTCCGCGCCGAGGACGCCGTCTTCATCGACGACGTCCTGGCCAATGTCGACGGCGCCCGCGCCGCCGGCTGGAGCGCCATCCACCATCGCTCGGCCGGCGAGACCGCGGCCGAACTGCGCGCCCTGGGCTTCGCCGTCTAGAACGGAATGTCGTCGTCGAGTTCGGCCTTGCTGCGCGGTGTCGCCGGCCGGCCGCCACCCCCGCCGCCGCCAGCCGTTGCCGGGGTCATGTCATCGTCCATGCCGCCGGCGCCCGCCGGGGCACCCTCGCCGCCGCGGCCGTCGAGCATGGTGAGCGCGCCGCCGAAGCGCGGGATCACGACCTCGGTGGTGTAGCGCTCCTGGCCGCTCTGGTCGGTCCATTTGCGGGTCGACAGCTGGCCCTCGACATAGACCTTCGAGCCCTTGCGCACGTACTTCTGTGCCACTTCCGCCAGCTTCTCGTTGAAGATCACCACGCGGTGCCATTCGGTGCGCTCCTTGCGCTCGCCGCTTTGGCGATCGCGCCAGGTGTCCGACGTGGCGACCGACATGTTCACCATCGATCTGCCATCCTGCATGGACCTCACTTCGGGGTCGCGGCCGAGATTGCCGACCAGGATGACCTTGTTCACGCTGCCCGCCATGGGGGCCTCCTTCGCTTTCCCGGTGCCCGCGGGACGCCGGCACCTACCTCACAGGCCGTCAACTTAGCGCCGGTCGCCTGTGGGCAGCCACCGATTTTGGGTTGTGCCTGAGCCGTGCTCATACCGCCCCTCGGGGAATTCATTAGTCCGCACCAGCCGCCCTCCCTACCCTTCGCGCCATGAAAGATGCGTTCCACGTTCCGCAGGTCTCGCGCGGCCAAGCCTATGCCATGCTGGGCGGCGCCGCGCTGATGATGACCATCGGCATGGGTCTGCGGCAGAATCTCGGCCTGTTCCAGGCGCCGGCGTCGCGCGACCTCGGCATCGCCATCTCCGATTTCGCCCTCGCCGTCTCGGTGCAGCAGGTGGCGTGGGGCGTCAGCCAGCCCTTCATCGGCGCGATCGCCGACAAGTACGGCACGCGCTGGGTCACCCTCGTGGGCAGCGTCATCTACATCCTGGGCGTGCTGCTGACCGCCACGGCGACCAGCCAATGGCCGATCGTGCTCGGCGCCGGCGTCATGATCGGCGTGGCGCTGGCCTGCACCAGCTCGGGCATCACCGCCAACATCGCCGCGCGCGTGGTGGCGCCGCATCGCCGCACCCTCGCGTTCGGCCTGGTCTCGGCCGCCGGCTCGGTCGGCACCATGATCACAGCCCCGATCGCCGCGCACTTCCTCAACACCGACGGCTGGCGCGCCGGCCTGTGGGCGTTCGTGGTCATCTCGCTCGCCATGCTGCCGGCGGCGTTCGTCGGCAGTCAGGCCGACCGCCTGCCCAACAGCCGGGTCGCCGACCGCAACCTGACCATCGTCGATGCGCTCGACGAGGCGCGGCGGCACAAAGGCTACATCGTGATGTCGCTCGCCTTCTTCGTCTGCGGCCTGCAGCTCGTCTTCCTGACCACCCATCTGCCGACCTACCTCGCCCAGTGCGGCATGGATGCGAGCTACAGCGCCACCGTGCTGATGCTGATCGGCGGCTTCAACATCCTGAGCTCGTGGCTGTTCGGCTGGCTGGGCGACCGCTACCCCAAGCGCCTGCTGCTGGGCGGCATCTACCTGCTGCGCTCCGCCACCATCGCCGCCTTCTTCCTCCATCCGCCGACACCGCTCACGGTCGTGCTGTTCGGCGCCGCCATGGGCACGCTGTGGCTCGGCGTGATTCCGCTGGTCAACGGGCTGGTGGTGCAGATCTTCGGCCTGCGCTTCCTGTCGACCCTGACCGGCATCGCCTTCCTCAGCCACCAGGCCGGCTCCTTCCTCGGCGCCTGGGGCGGCGGCTATCTGTTTGATCTGATGGGCTCGTACGATCTGGCCTGGAAGATCGGCGTGCTGGTCGGCTTGGCCGCCGGCACCCTGCAGCTGCTGATGAACGACCGGCCGACCGAACGGATAGCCGCGCAAGGGGCCGCAGCCTGACAATTCCTGACAGCCGGAGTGGCAAAATCGGCTGTGGATAGCCATATGCGCGGGCCACCCCCAGCGCGCTATTCTCCCGTCACATGGCCAAGTCCCGCTTACCCGTCGCCGAGCCGCACCGCTTGATCTCCGTCCGCGGAGCGCGCGAGCACAATCTCAAGAACGTCGACATCGATCTGCCGCGCGATCGGCTGGTGGTGATCACTGGCGTGTCGGGCTCGGGCAAGTCCTCGCTCGCCTTCGACACCATCTATGCCGAGGGTCAGCGGCGCTACGTCGAGAGCCTGTCGGCCTATGCCCGCCAGTTCCTCGAGCTGATGCAGAAG
>VBAF01000468.1 GCA_005884705.1 Alphaproteobacteria bacterium | reverse complement strand
GAGGCGGCCGAGGAAGATGGCGCTGAAGAACCCCAGCGTCGCGCCGACACCGCGCGCGGCGATGATTTCGCCGATCAGCGCATCCGGGAAGCCGGCATGCTGCTGCAGCAGCGGCGGCAGCAGCACCATCGGCGTGAAGTTCAGCATGCCGTAGATCAAGACCAGCACCAGGCCGAGCGCGTAGTTGCGGTTGAGCAGCAGCCGCAGGTTCAGGAAGGGCTTCGGGGTGGTCAGGCTGTGGCTGACGAAGATCCAGAAGGCGAGGATGGCGACGAAGGTCTCGACCAGGATCTCGCCCGAGTCGAACCAGTCGAGCCGCTGGCCACGCGACAGCACGAGCTGGACACCGGCGATGGCGGTGGAGAGCGACAGGAAGCCGGTCCAGTCGAGCCGGCTGCCGCCGGTCGGCCGGTCGGCCGGCAGGGCAAGCCGCAGTCCGATGAACGACAGGAAGCCGACCGGCACGATCATGTAGAACGCCCAGCGCCAGTTATAGAGCTCCGACAGCAGGCCGCCGACGGTCGGGCCGATCACCGGTCCGATGACGACAGCCATGCCGAAGATCGAGGTGACGAAGCCGTGCTGCCGCCTGGGGAAGGCGTCGAGCAGGATGGTCTGCGACAGCGGGATCACCGGCGCGCCGAGCGCACCCTGCAGGATGCGCCAGGTCACCAGCGCCTCGAGCGAGTCGGACATCCCGCACATCAGGGTCGTCACGGTGAAGCAGAAGACCGACCAGATCATGGTGTCGCGGCGGCCGAAACGGGCCGCCAGCCAACCGGTCGTCGGCGTCATCACGGCGGTCGCCAGGATGTTGAAGGTCATCGCCCAGGCGATCTCGTCCTGCGTGGCCGACATGGTGCCCTGCATCTGCGGCAGCAGGGTCGAGGCGATCAGCAGGGTGGTGGCGTAGAGGGTCGAGCCCAGCACCACCATGATCAGGATGAGGACCCGGCGGCCGACCGAATAGGCGTCGGCGGCCGGAACGGATGGCAGGTCTGCAGTGGTCACACTTGAAGCCATGGGCTAGGCTACTGTAGCCTAGGCAACAATATCGGGCGAGGGGCTTTGAACCCGGACGACGACGGATATATCGGCTACATGCTGTCGGACGTGGCGCGCCTGATCCGCACCGTGTTCGACCGCCGAGTGCGCAAGCTTGGGCTGACGCGCGCCCAGTGGCTCGTGCTGACCCGGCTCCACCGCCGCCCGGGCTCAAGCCAGACCGAACTGGCCGACATGCTCGAGATCGACCGCGCCAGCGCCGGCCGGATGATCGACCGCATGGAGAAAGCCGGCTGGCTGGAGCGCCGCGCCGACGAGGGCGACCGGCGGATCAACCGCCTGTATCTGACGTCCGGCGCGCGCAAATCACATGCGCGGATGTGGAAAATCGCCGAAGCTACGGTCGACGACGCGCTGGGCGCGTTGTCGGAGCGCGAGCGCGAGGAGTTCACGCGGATGACGGCACAGGTCAAAGGGCGCCTGCAGGCTCTGGCCGGAGCGACGCCATGACCTATCGCAGCCAGACCTTGCTGCGGCTTGGGCTGCTCGTCGTGGTGCCGCTGGTCGCGATCGCGGGCGCTGCGTTCTGGTGGCTGTCGGGCGGCCGCTACGTCAGCACCGACAACGCCTACGTGAAGGCACATATCGTCCAGATCGCGCCGGAAGTGTCGGGCCAGGTGCGGCGCGTGCTTGCGCGCGACCATGCCAGCGTGGCGGCGGGTGAAACCTTGCTCACCATCGAATCGCGGCCGTTTCGGCTGGCGCTGGACAGTGCAGATGCCGAGCTCGACGCCGCCCGCACCCTGGTCGAGACGATGCGCGCGGCCTGGCGCGAAACGGTGACTGAGCTGGCCGACGCCGAGGCACGTGCCGACTACTTCCAGCGCCAGTGGCAGCGCCAGGAGGAGCTGGCCGCCAAGGGCGTGGCCAGCGCCGTCAAGCGCGACGAATCGCAGAACGACGCGCGCGCCGCGGCCGATCGGGTGACGACGGTGCGCGAGAAGCTGCGCCGCGTGCTGACGGCGCTGAACGGCAACCCCGAGATGCCGGCCGACGAGCACGCGATGGTGCGCGACAAGACCGCGGCGCGCGAGCGCGCAGCACTCGACTTCGCGCGCACCAACGTGCGCGCGCCGGTCGATGGCGTCGTCGTGAACCTGCGCCTGCAGCAGGGCGAGCAAGTCAAGGCCGCGACCCCGCTGTTCGCGCTGGTCGCCGCGAACCGGCCGTGGGTCGAGGCCAATTTCAAGGAGACGGAGCTCACCCATGTGCGGGTCGGCCAGAAGGCGACGGTGGTGCTCGACACCTATCCCGACACGACCTGGGAGGCGCTGGTCGAGAGCGTGAGCCCGGCGACCGGCGCGGAGTTCGCGATCCTGCCGCCGCAGAACGCCTCGGGCAATTGGGTCAAGGTGGTGCAGCGCCTGCCGGTCAAGCTGCGCCTGCTGGCCCATGCCGGCGAGCCGCCGCTGCGCGCCGGCACGACGGCGACGGTCAGCATCGACACCGGCCGGCAGCGGAGCCTCGGCCTCGCCGGCCTGTTCGGCCGCGAATCGCAGGCCAAGGCCACGGACGAGTAGGTATCTTTCTCCTCT
>VBAF01000467.1:7478-7866 GCA_005884705.1 Alphaproteobacteria bacterium | reverse complement strand
GCTTGCCGGTCAGGCGGAACGACGCCACCTGCACGATCACCGACACGGTCTCGAGCACGAACAGGCCGCCGACGATCGCCAGCACGATCTCGTGCTTGGTGACCACCGCGACGCCGCCCAGCGCGCCGCCGATCGACAGCGAGCCGGTGTCGCCCATGAAAACCATGGCCGGCGGCGCGTTGAACCACAGGAAGCCCAGCCCGGCCCCGACCAGCGCCGACAGCAGCACCGCGAGCTCGCCCGAGCGCGGCACGTGATGGACGTAGAGGTAGTTGGTGTAGATCACGTTGCCGACGATGTAGGTGATCAGCGCGAACACGCCGGCCGCCATGATGACCGGCCCGATCGCCAGGCCGTCGAGCCCGTCGGTCAGGTTGACGGCGTTGGA
>VBAF01000467.1:6927-7458 GCA_005884705.1 Alphaproteobacteria bacterium | reverse complement strand
AAGCCGACGATGCCGAGCGGCACCAGCACGTCCTTGAGGAACGGCAGCGCCAGCGTGTAGCGCAGGCCGGGCGGCGAGCCCTGGGCGATGAACCAGGCCGCGACACCGGCGATCACGACGGCGAGCGCGAGCTTCACCTTGCCCGGCACGCCCTTGGGATTGCGCTTGGTGACCTTGAGGAAATCGTCCCACAGGCCGATCGCGCCGAAGGTCACGGTGATGCCGAGCACCGCCCAGACATAGCGGTTGGTGAGGTCGGCCCACAGCAGGGTCGCCACCGAGAGCGCGATCAGGATCAAGAGCCCGCCCATGGTCGGCGTGCCCTTCTTGCTGACGATATGGCTCGACGGGCCGTCCTCGCGGATCGGCTGGCCATGGCCCTGCTTGCTGCGCAGCCAGCGGATCAGCCCGCCGCCGATCACGAAGCTCAACACCAGCGCGGTCAGGAACGCCGCGATCGAGCGGAACGTCAGATAGCGGAAGAGATTGAACGGGCTGAACAGGTCGGCCAGCGGATAGACGAGATTGTAA
>VBAF01000467.1:2807-6872 GCA_005884705.1 Alphaproteobacteria bacterium | reverse complement strand
TCATTTTTGAGCCCAGCGAACCCTTGATCGCGATCACGTCCCCGGCCTTCAACGCTTTCGCGACCTCCCCTGCCAATGCGGCCGAGTCCGGCCGGTGAACGCCCTTCTGCGCCGCGGCGAGCCTGTGCCATAGCGCCTCCATGTGCGGGCCGCACAGGAAGACCTGCGCCGCGCCGCTCGCCGCGACCGCGTCGGCGAGGCCGGCGTGCAGCTCGTCGGCCCGCCCGCCCAGCTCGCGCATGTCGCCCATCGCCAGCAGGCGACGGCCGCCCGGCGCGGGCTCGGTGCGCGCCAGCACCGCCAGCATCGCCCGCATCGAGGCCGGGTTGGCGTTGTAGCTCTCGTCCAGCAGCTCGACCTTGCCGGAGCCGAACTCGAGCCAGCGTCGCGCGCCGCGCCCCGGCGACGCCTTGACCTCGGCAAGCGTCGTCGCGGCCCGGACGAGATCGGCGCCCAGCGCCTCGGCGACGGCGAGCGCCGCCAGGCTGTTCAGCACCCAATGCTCGCCCGCCGCTCCGAGGCGATACTCGATCCGCCTGTTACCAATCAAGGCTTCGACGTCGCTGCCCGAATCCTGCAGGCGGCACGCGAGCAACCGGGCCTCGGCGGCCTCGTGGCGGCCGAAGCCGACGATCTTCTCCACGCCGAACCGGCGGGCCTGTCGCACCAGCCTCTCGTAGTGGCGATTGTCTCTGTTGAGCACGGCGACTGCGCCCGGCCGCATGCCGGCGAACAGGCAGGCCTTCTCGTCGGCGATCGCCTCCTCACTGCCCATGTGACCAATGTGTGCCGCCTCGACATTGGTGATCGCGCCGACATGCGCCTCGACCTGGCGGGCGAGCGGCTCGATCTCGCCGGGATGGTTCATGCCGATCTCGAACACGCCGTAGCGCGCCGCGGGAGGCAGGCGGGCGAGGCTGATCGGCACGCCGACATGGTTGTTATAGGAGGCCGCACTGGCCGAGGTCGGCGCCTGGGCCGACAGCATGGCGCGCAACGCGTCCTTGGTGCTGGTCTTGCCGACCGAGCCGGTGACCGACGCGATGCGGGCGCCGCTGCGCCTGCGGCCGGCACGCCCGAGATCGACCAGCGCCTTCAGGGTGTCGGGCACGCGGACCAGGTTGCCCGAAGCGCCCGGCACGTCGCGCGAAACGACAGCGGCTGCCGCACCGCGCGCCAGCGCATCGGCGACGAAGCCATGGCCGTCGGTGGTCTCGCCGGGCAGCGCGAAGAAGATGTCGCCCCGGCCCACGGCGCGGCTGTCGAAGGTGACGCCGCTTGCCTCGAACGGTCCTGACATCGCGATCGGCGACAGGGCGCGCGCTACGTCATCGGAGGTCCACAGGGCGCTCACACGGCGAGCTCCCGGGCGACCTCGGCGTCATCGAAATGATGCGTCACGCCCTTGATGGTCTGTCCGGTCTCGTGGCCCTTGCCGGCGAGCAGCAGCAGGTCGTCGGCCGAGCCGAGCGCCGCCATGCCCTGCGCGATCGCGGCGCGGCGGTCCGAGCGGACCTCGGCCCAGTTGCGGCGGCCGGCAGGGATGCCGCGCACGATCTCGGCGCGGATCGCGGCCGGCTCCTCGCTGCGCGGATTGTCATCGGTCACTAGCGTCAAGTCGGCGAGACGCGTGGCGATCTCGCCCATCACCGGCCGCTTGCCGCGATCGCGGTCGCCGCCGCAGCCAAACACCACGACCAGCTTGCCCTTGGCGAACGGCCGCAGGGTCGCGAGCACCGTCTCGAGCGCCTCGGGCTTGTGCGCATAGTCGACATAGACCGGCGCGCCCGTGCGGTGGCGCGCCACGAGCTGCAGCCGGCCCGGCGCCCCGGTCAGGGTCGCGAGGGCGGCGACCGCGCGCGCGACATCGCCGCCGGTCGCCACGACGAGACCGAGCGCCGCCAGGGCATTCGACGCCTGGAAACCGCCGACCAGCGGCAGCTCGACCTCGTGGCGGCTGCCGAGCACCTCGAGGGCCAGATGCTGGCCCCCCGGCGTCGGCTGGTCGCGCAGCAGCCGCAGGTCGCGGCCCTTCGCACCGTAGGTCCAGAAGCGCACGCCGCGGCGTGCGCAGATTTCGCCAAGCTGTGCCGCGCGATCGCTGTCGGCATTCACCACCGCGGTGCCGTTGGCCGGCAGCAGCGCCTCGAACAGGCGCGCCTTGGCGGCGAAATACGCGTCCATCGTCGGATGATAGTCGAGATGCTCGTGCGTCAGGTTGGTGAACGCCGCCGCCGAAAGCCTGAGGCCGTCCAGGCGATGCTGGTCGAGGCCGTGGCTCGAGGCCTCGAGGGCGAGATGGCTCGAGAGCGTCGCGACATCGGCGTGGAGCTGCACGGGGTCGGGCATAGTAAGCCCGGCTTCGCGACCGATGCCGGGCGAGACGATGCCGAGCGTGCCGACGATGGCGGCGCGCAGGCCGAGCGCCGACCAGATCTGGCGGACGAAGTGGACGGTCGAGCTCTTGCCGTTGGTGCCCGTCACGGCAGCGATGGTGGCGGGCTGCAGGCCGGCGAAGGTCGCCGCCATCAGTGCGATGCGCCGGCGCGGATTGTCGTCGCGCAGCACGACGATG
The DNA here is from genome assembly GCA_005884705.1 of Alphaproteobacteria bacterium. GTDB lineage: Bacteria > Pseudomonadota > Alphaproteobacteria > Reyranellales > Reyranellaceae > Reyranella. The sequence goes on along the minus strand of VBAF01000467.1, from coordinate 4,297 downwards.
CCCTTGTCGATCGGCGGCAGGACGGCGTCGGGCGCGGCGAGGATGGCGGTCGCGCCGCGCCTCAGCGCGTCGCTGACGAAGCTCGCGCCGTCGGCCTTCGCGCCGGCCAATGCAGCGAACAGGAAACCGGGTTGAACCTTGCGGGAATCGAGCGTCAAACCGGCCACCTCGAGGTCGTGAGGCGCGGCGCGGCCCATCAGCTCACTCAACCGCAACGTGACGCACTCCGGAGACCGGCCGTGCGGACAGCGCCTTGCGTTCCGGGCCGCGCCCGCGACTGACCGCGGAGACCATCGGCGCCTGGGGCAGCGGCACGGAGGCGATCGGCGTCGACGCGATCTCCAGCGGGGTCTGGCTCCAGTCGCCCGGCAGGATGCCGTAGAGGGCGATGATGTTCTCGATGATCGCCTTGACGCTCGGCGCCGAGACCATGCCGCCGGTGGCATAGCCGCCGGTTTCGGCGATGCCGTGCGGCTCGTCGAGGGAGACCAGAACCAGGAATTTAGGCTCGCTCATCGGGAACATGCCAACGAACGAACTGATTAGGGCTTTTTGGCGGTAGCCGCCGCGGCTCGGCTTCTCCGCCGTGCCGGTCTTGCCGCCGACGTCGTAATTCTTGACGTCGGCATTCTTGCCGGTGCCCTGGATGACGTTCAACCGCAGCAGCTGACGCATCCATTGCGAGGTCTTGGCCTGGACGACCCGCTTGCCCGGGTCGCTCGCGGCGCTGCGCTTCACGAAGCTCGGCTGATAGAGGACGCCGCCATTCACGATCGCCGACGATCCGACGGCCAGATGCAAGGGCGTCACCGAGATGCCGTGGCCGAAGGCGATGGTCATGGCGTTGATGCGAACCCAATGGCGCGGCCACAGCGGCGCCGCCAGCTCGGGCAGCTGGCTGGTGAGCGGCTTCAGGAATCCGATCTTGTCGAAGAAGGCGCGCTGCGCCTCGGGCCCGATCGCGTCGGCCGCCATCTTGGCCGAACCGATGTTGGAGGAGTAAGTGAAGATCTCCGGCACCGTCAGAGGCCGGCGCTGCGGATGATCGTCGTTGATGGTGAAGCGGTCGATCTTGATCGGGCTGGTGGCGTCGAAGACGCTGGTCATCGTCACCTTGCCGCTGTCGAGCGCCATCGCGGTGTTGAAGATCTTGAAGGTCGAGCCCTGTTCGTAGACCCCGAGCGTCGCACGGTTGAACAGGGCCTCGTTGGTGATGGTCTTGGCCTTGTTGGCGTCGTAGGTCGGCAGCGAGGCCATGGCGAGGACCTCGCCGTTGGTAACGTCCATCACGATCGCGGTGGCGCCGATCGCCGTGAATTTCTTCACCGCCTTGACGATCTCGTCCTCGACCATGCGCTGCAGGCGCAGGTCGATCGAGAGCTGCACCGCATCGCCGCTCTGCAGGCGCTGGTCGAAGTAGCGCTCGACGCCCGCCAGGCCCGAATTGTCGATACTGGCGTAGCCGACGATGTGGGCGCCGGTCGTGCCCT
>VBAF01000467.1:0-2782 GCA_005884705.1 Alphaproteobacteria bacterium | reverse complement strand
GCGCGGACTGAGGCCCCGCTTGATCCAGACGAAGCTCTTGTCGGCCTCGAGCCTCTCCTTCATCTCCTCGTACTTGAACTCGGGTAGCGCCGAGACGATCTTGCGCGCCGCGTCCTGCGGATCGAGCAGCAGATGCGGGTTGGCGAAGGCCGACATCACCGGCACCGAGGTCGCCAGCACCACGCCATTGCGGTCGACGATGTCGGCGCGCTCCGACTGGATCGCCCCGCCGCGCGCCGCCACGCGCTGCGTCGGCTCGGCGCTGTCGCGCAGCAGCGAGACGTAGCCCATGCGCAGCGCTACCGCGCAGAACACCACCGCAAACAGGGCCGAGGCGACGACGATGCGCTGGCGTGCGAGCTCCTGCACGTCGCCCTTCAGCCGCTCCTTCTCCGACCCGTAACGCGCGCCGGCCGCCGCGGGGTGCGCGGCGGCCGGTTCGGGCGGGCCAGCTTTGCGCCACAACCTCACCGAGACTCCCCTTCCTTGCGCGAGAGGATTTCGTCGATCGAGGTTGCGGCGACCTGGCCGTCGCCAACCGGACCCGATGTTGCCGGCTCTTGTATCAGGGCCGGTCGAGGGGGCGTCGTGGGTCCGGTCGTACGCCCGTGAGAGGGTGCGGAGGCCGGCGAGGGGCTGCCGGCCTCCGCTGCGACGCGACCACCACCGGGCAAGCTCGACGAGGGGACGTCGTTGCCCGTTCGTGGGGGGGAAGGAAGTGGTGGTTCGCGCCGTTGCTGATTGGGATCTGACTTGAGCATGTCGAGCCGGGCGACCTGCTTGATGCCGGCCTGCTCGAGCTTGAGGTATTTCTGCGCCAGCCTCTCGATGCGCTCGGCCTCGTTGAGATGCGCCCACTCCACCTTGAGGATGTGGGTCGCCTGCTGGCTGGCGATGATCTTCTGGTTGGTGCGGTCGATCTGCTCCTCGAGGTCCTGCACCTTGTACTTGACCGCGAACAGGCCGACCGCCGTGGCGACGGCGGCGACCGACCAGAACAGGAGCCCGCGATGGATCATGCGGTGCCTGCGATCTTCTCGGCCACCCGCAGCCTTGCGGAACGGGCGCGCGGATTGGCGGCGACCTCGGCGGCCGACGGCAGCACCGGCTTGCGCGTGACGTCGCGCAGGGTCGCAGCCCGCTCGGCCGCGCGCGGCGGCGCATGGCGCGACGGTGCGGGCGTGCGGCCGGACCGGGCGCGGACGAATTCCTTGACCGCGCGATCCTCCAGCGAATGGAAGGCGACGACGGCGAGGCGGCCGCCCGGCGCCAGCACCTGCTCGGCCGCGGCGAGGCCGCGCTCGAGCTCGCCCAGCTCGTCGTTGACCGCGATGCGCAGGGCCTGGAAGGCGCGCGTCGCCGGATCGCTCTCGTCCTTGGCCGACGGACCGACGGCGCGACGCACGATCTCGGCCAACTCGGCCGTCGTCTCGATGCGCTTGTCGCGGCGGCGCTCGACGATCGCATGCGCGACGCGGCGGCTCTTCCGCTCCTCGCCGTAGCGCCAGAAGATGTCGGCGAGCTCGGCTTCGTCGCCTTGGTTCACCAGATCGGCAGCCGAGGCGCCGGCCTTTTCCATGCGCATGTCGAGCGGACCGGAGGCGCGGAACGAGAAGCCGCGCGCCGGCTGGTCGAACTGCATGGACGACACGCCGAGATCGAGCGCCACACCGTCGACCGCCGAGACGCCTGCGGCGCTCAACAGATGCTCCATTTCACCGAAGCGGCCCTCGATCAGGCGGAGGCGCGGCGCATAGCGCTCGGCGAGCGCCTGGCCGGCGGCGATGGCATCGGGATCGCGGTCGATGGCGATCACTTCGCAGGCGGCGCGATCGAGGATCGCCGTCGTGTAGCCGCCGCCGCCGAAGGTGCCGTCGACATAGCGGCCGCCGTCGCGCGGCTCGAGCGCGTCGACGACTTCGTTCAGCAGCACGGGAACATGACCGCTCATGCGTCACCTCCCGTAAGGCCGCGCACGAAGGCTTCCATCTTGGCGCGGTCGGCATCGCGACGGGCCTGCCAGCGCTTGGGATTCCACAACTGGAACTTGTCGCCCTTGCCGACCAGCATCACGCCGTCCTCGACCTCGAGCGCCTCGGCGAACTCGGCCGGCATGGTGAAGCGGCCGTCGGGCTCGAGCGGGATGGTGCGGGCGCTGGCCGAGAGATAGCCCGCCGGATCGAACGCCTCGTCATCGAGCGCGACCTTGAGCGAGCCCTTGGGGCCGAGCGCCTCGGTGCGCAGGCGCTCCAGCATGCCGTCGAAGCCGTGGCGGGAGTTGCCGTTCACGACACCGGGCAGGTTGGGCGAGTGATAGAGCACGAAGGCACCGCGATCGTCGGACGGCAGCTCGTCGCGGAAAGCGGCGGGCAACAGGGCCCGTCCCTTCTTGTCGAGCTTGATCAGGATTTCGGACCGGAATGCCACCGGACCTCTCCCCTCGATCCCGCCGTCGGTGCCCCACGCTCCGCGTCCATCGGGATGACATGGGATAGCATGGGATTTTCAGGGATGCAATAATCAACCCGGCAATTCCGTGAGGAATCGTAGACAGTTACGCACAAGACCTATTGTGCGCTCTTTAATTTCGGACGCAAGATCTAGGGCAAGGATGTGTGCCATTCGGCAGAAACGCACAAATTGCAGTTTCAGCGCCCCAGACCGTCCCACCAGGGGAGTGGGTTGGGATTCTGGGACGCGAGGGTCAAACCCTTATGGAATCGGCATCGGAGGCGTCCCAGGCGGGTTGGGACGCCGGCGTGCTCGTGGAACGAACGGGTCA
>VBAF01000466.1 GCA_005884705.1 Alphaproteobacteria bacterium | reverse complement strand
TGCGACGCCGCTGCCCTATGCCGAGGTCTATACCGCGCTCAAGACCGGCGTGGTCGATGCCGCCGAGAACAACTGGCCGTCGTATGAATCGTCACGGCACTACGAGGCGGCCAAGATCTACAGCGTCACCGAGCATTCGATGGCGCCCGAGCTGTTGGTCTTCTCCAAGCGCATCTGGGACGGCCTCTCCAAGGACGAGCAGACGGTCATCCGCGCCGCGGCCAAGGAGTCGGTGCCCTACATGCGCAAGCTGTGGGACGAGCGCGAGGCCTCGGCACGCAAGACCGTCGAGGCGGCGGGCTCGCAGATCGTGAGCGACGTCGACAAGAAGTCCTTCTCCGACGCGATGGCCCCGGTCTACGCCAAGTTCGCCGCCGATCCCAAGCTGCAGGACATGGTGAAGCGCATCCAGGCGGTGGTCTCCCCCGCTCGGGGGAGAGGGCGGGTGAGGGGGTTACGCACGTCGCTTCCCCCTCACCTAGCCTCTCCCCCGAGCGGGGGAGAGGAATACGAGTCGAACGTTCTTCCATGAGATACCTCACCCTCTTCAACGCCACGCTCGCGCGGTGGTGCATGTATGCCGCGGTCGCCGGCCTGATCGGCATCGTCGCCACGGTGGCCTGGCAGGTGTTCGGCCGCTACGTGCTGAACGACACGCCGACCTGGGCGGAGAGCACGGCGCTGGTGCTGATCCTCTACGTCACCATGTTCGGCGCCGCGGTCGGGGTGCGCGACGCGGGCCATATCGGCCTGGAATCGCTGCTGATCCTCGCCCCCGACCGGCTACGCCTGAGGCTCGAGGTGGTGATCCACCTGCTGGTCGGCAGCTTCGGCCTGGTCATGGCGTGGAACGGCGGGCTGCTGGCCGAATCGGTGATGGCCTACAAGATCCCGACGCTCGGCCTGCCCGAGGGCATCAACCACATCCCCTCGGTGATCGCCGGCGTCCTGATCGCACTGTTCTCGCTCGAGCACATCATCGCCCTGGTCCGCGGCGAGGATGTCGAGCCGTCCTGGTACTGACGAGCTGATATCGATATGGCGCTCACCATCCTCTCGATCGTCTTCGTGCTCTGCCTGATGCTCGGCGTGCCGGTCGCCTTCTCGATCGGCATCTCGGCGGTCGCCACCATCCTGTACGAAGGCCTGCCGCTCGCCGTCGTGTTCCAGCGCATGACCTCGGGCATGAACATCTTCTCGTTCCTCGCCATCCCGTTCTTCATCTTTGCCGGCGAGCTGATGCTCTATGGCGGCGTCGCCGACCGCATCGTCGCCTTTGCCAAGAGCATCGTCGGCCATGTCCGCGGCGGGCTGGGCATGGCCAACGTCGTGGCCTGCACCCTGTTCGGCGGCGTCTCGGGCTCGCCGGTGGCCGACGTCTCGGCGACCGGCGCGGTGATGATCCCGATGATGAAGAAGGAAGGCTATCACGCCGACTATGCGGTGAACGTCACGACGCACGCCGCCCTGGTCGGCGCGCTGATGCCGACCAGCCACAACATGATCATCTATTCGCTGGCCGCCGGCGGAAAGGTCTCGATCACCGCGCTGATCCTGGCCGGCATGGTGCCGGCGGCGCTGTTGATGATCTGCATGCTGGTCGCGGCCTATTGGGTGGCGGTCCGGCGCGGCTACCCGGCGGGCACCTTCCCGGGCTGGACCGTGGTGCTGTCGACGCTGGTCGGCGCCATTCCCGGCCTGTTCGTGGTGGCGATCATCCTGGTCGGCATCCTGAGCGGCGTCTTCACCGCGACCGAATCGGCGGCGATCGCCGTGGTCTATGCGCTCGCCCTCACCCTGTTCGTCTATCGCAGCCTGTCGTGGGAGAATTTCCTCAAGGCCGCCGCCAAGGCGGTGAAGACCACCGGCGTCGTGCTGCTGCTGATCGGCATCTCCAACACCTTCGGCTACCTGATCACCCTCTACGAGGCGGCCGAGATCACCGGTCAGGCGCTGAGCGGCCTGTCGAGCAACCCGTGGGTGATCTTCTTCCTGGTCAACCTGATCCTGTTCATTCTCGGCACCTTCCTCGACATGGCGGCGACCATCCTGATCTGCACGCCGATCTTCCTGCCGATCTGCATGCAGTACGGCATGGGGCCGGTGCAGTTCGGCATGCTGATGCTGATCAACTGCGCGCTCGGCCTCAACACGCCACCGGTCGGCACCACCCAGTTCGTCGGCTGCGCGATCGGCGGCATCTCGGTCGGCCAGGTGATGCGCACCATCCTGCCGTTCTACGGCGCGCTGATCGCCGCCCTGCTGCTGGTGACCTACGTGCCGGTGTTCTCGCTCGGCCTGCCGCGCCTGTTCCTCGGCAAGTTCTAGACGGGCGCGCCGACCGCTCCTCAGCTACAGTGGACCGGATGTCCGTCGTCCCGTTTCCCGCCTCCGATCGGTCGTTGCGATGGGGGCTGGCGGCCTAGCTCTTTGCCGCCCTGCTGCTCCTCGGTACCCTCTCCGTGCTGGTGACCGGCGCGCTCGGTTACATCCGGGCGCGCGATACGCTGGAGGAAACCATCTACCGCCAGCTCACGGCGGCGCGGCAGACCAAGGCGCGGCAGGTCGAGGAGCATTTCCGCGACATCCGCCAGGACGTGCGCGTGCTCGCCCATTCCAAGATGGTGGTCGAAGCCGTGCGCGGCTTCCGCGACGCCTTCGATGAGCTCGACCAGAAGCCGATGCCGGAGGAGCTGCATCGGAAGCTCGAAAGCTGGTACGAGGCCAACTACCTGCCCGAGCTGCGCCGCCGGCTCGCCAAGGACGTTGCCGCTGCCGACTACCTGCCGATCGGGCCGGCGGCCAGCTACCTGCAATATCACTACATCGTCGCCAATCCGCATCAGGCCGCGCGGCGCCGGCTGCTCGACGACCCGGGCGACGGCAGCGCCTACATCCGGCTGCACGCGATCCACCATCCGTTGCTGCGCGAAGCCGCCACCACGCTCGGCTACGCCGACTTCGCGCTGGCCGACACCAGGTCCGGACGGGTGATCTACGGCATGGACAAGGAGGTCGACTTCGGCACCTCGCTGCACAAGGGCCCCTATCGCGCCACCAACCTCGCCGCGGCCGTCGCGCGCTGCGCCGGGGCCGCCGACCGGTCGGCGACCTGCCTGGAGGATTTCGCGCCCTATGATCGGCGTACTGGTCGCCCAACTGTCGATCGACGAGATTGACCGGGTGGTCACCGGCGGCCGGCGCTGGCGCCAGGAAGGCTTCGGCGCCACTGGCGAGTCCTATCTGGTCGGGCCGGATTTCCTGATGCGCTCGGGCGGGCGGCTGTTCCACGAGAATCGCGACCGCTATTTCGCCGAGCTGCAGGCCGGCGGCGCGCCGGCCGAGGAGATCGCGGCGATCAAGCGCTTCGGCTCGCCGGTCCTGCACCAGCGCATCGACACCCAGGCGACTCGCGCGGCGCTGGCCGGCATCGAGGGGGCCGGCGAGGTCGTCGGCAATTTCGGCATCGTGACCCTGGCGTCGTGGGGGCCGCTCGACATTCCCCAGGTGAAATGGGGCCTGGTCGCCAAGATCGAGGCGGCGGAGGCCTTCGCGCCGATCCGCCGCCTCGAGCGCGATCTCATGATCGTGGGCGGTCTGGCGCTGGTCGCGGTGATCGCGCTCGGCGGCTGGCTGTCGCGCGCGCTGATGGGACCGTTGCGCGAGCTGACCGCGGGCGCCAAGCGCTTCGCCGCCGGCGACACCACCGTGCAGGTTGCCGCGCGCACCAGGGACGAGATCGGCGATCTCTGCCTCGCCTTCAACGGCATGGTCGACGACATCAGCGCCAAGAACGCCGTGATCGAGGCCAAGAACCGCGAGAACGAGGCACTGCTGCTCAACGTCCTGCCCGGACCGATCGCCAATCGCCTGCGCGGCGGCGAGCTGAGCATCGCCGACGGCTTCGCCAATGTGAGCGTCCTGTTCGCCGACCTGGTGGGCTTCACCGAGCTCACCGCCGAGATGCCGCCGCAGGATGTCGTCACGCTGCTCAACGGCTTGTTCACCCGCTTCGACGTGGCGGCGCAGGAGCTCGGCATCGAGAAGATCAAGACCGTGGGCGATGCCTACATGGCGGTGTGCGGCCTGCCGCAGCCGGTCGACAACCACGCCGAGCGCATGGTGCGCATGGCGATCCGCATGGTGCACATCGCGCGCGAGCATGCGCTGGAGCACCGGGTGTCGATGCAGGTGAGGGTCGGCATCAACAGCGGCCCGGTGGTCGCGGGCGTGATCGGCAAGAGCAAGTACATCTACGACCTGTGGGGCGACACCGTGAACCTGGCGAGCCGCATGGAATCGACCGGCGTCCCCGGCGCCATCCAGGTGACCCGCCCGGTCTACGAGCAGCTCGCCGACAAGTTCGTGTTCGAGCCGCGCGGCGCCATCGAGGTCAAAGGCAAGGGCCGGGTCGAGGCCTGGCTGCTCAAACTATGATTCGCCGCGCCCGGCCCGAAGATCATGCGAGGGTCACCGAGATCCGCAACAGCGTGACCGAGAACGTGCTCGGCGATCCCAGCCGTGTGACGATCGAGCACTACAAGTGGTTCGAGCAGAACCCCGGCGTCTGGCTGTGGGAGGAGGACGGCCGAATCCTGGGCTTCTCCGCCGCGGACACGCGCGACGGCTCGATCTGGGCGCTGTTCATCGA
>VBAF01000465.1 GCA_005884705.1 Alphaproteobacteria bacterium | reverse complement strand
AATCTGGGCGGACACCGTCTGGCGCTAGACGCCCATCGACCATGGTCGCGCTTCGTAAATGAGTGCGTTGCCGACGTTGTCCCACCAAAGACAAATTGCCGCGGCGACCGTGCTTCCCCGGTGCTTCCCCAGCCTCAACGTGTGCCACGACCCTCGTCATGTGCACCTTGAGCAAGGCATCAAAAAGCCCCGCACTTACGGGGCTTCGCGCTGTCCGGCGATGGTGGGCGCACCAGGGCTCGAACCTGGGACCCGCTGATTAAGAGTCAGCTGCTCTACCAACTGAGCTATGCGCCCCTGTGACCGGGGTATCGCCGGAAGAGGCGCGGGTTTAGCAAGGCGGTCCCGGCTTGTCGATAGGGCTCTATCGGGAAATTCCGGGGCGAAATCATCGCGCCAGGGGAAGTTGGGCGTCGCGGTAGACGTTGACCCCGATCAGCAGGCCGCACGCAAACATCACCGAGACCATGGCGGTGCCGCCGTTGCTGACCAGCGGCAGCGGCACGCCGACCACCGGCAAGAGCCCCATCACCATCGAGGTGTTGATGAAAACGTAGAGGAACATCATCGAGGTGACGCCGAGCGCCAACAAGCGGCCGAAATGATGCTGGCTACGCAGCGCGATCGAGAAACCCCACAGCAGCACCAGCACGAACAGCGTGAGCAGCACCAGGGCGCCGACCATGCCCCATTCCTCGACGAAGGTGGTGAAGATGAAGTCGGTCTGCTTCTCGGGCAGGAAGTTGAGCGCCGATTGCGTGCCCTTGAGGAACCCCTTGCCGAACAGCCCGCCCGAGCCGATCGCGATCTTGGACTGGGTGATGTGGTAGCCGGCGCCCAGCGGATCGCGGTCGGGATCGAGGAAGGTCAGCACGCGCTTGCGCTGGTACTCGTGCATGAACGACCAGGCGAAGGGCAGGCAGCCGACCGCCGCCACTGCCGCCCCGAGGAACATCCAGAGCCGCACGCCGGCCACGAACAGCAGGGCCGCGCCGCCCATCAGCACCATCATCGCCGTGCCGAGGTCGGGCTGCACCATGACCAGCGCCACCGGCGCCAGGATCACGCCGAGCGGCGGCAGGGTGTAGAGGAACTTCGAGGCCTCTTCCTTGCGCAGGCCGTGGTAGTAGCGCGCCAGCACCAGGATGACCGCGACCTTGGCGATCTCCGACGGCTGGATCTGCATCGGCCCGATCACCAGCCAGCGCTGCGCGCCCATGCCGATCTTGCCGATCACGTCGACCGCCACGAGCAGCAGCATCGACAGGCCGTAGATCGGCCAGGCGAGCGCCAGCCACACCTTGGGATGGACCAGCGCGACCACCAGCGCCAGCCCGATCGCCATGCCGTAGCGCAGCGCATGGCGGCCGGCCCACGGCTCGAAGCGGCCGCCCGCCGCCGAATAGAGGGCGACCACGCCGATCGCGGCGATCGCCGTCAGCACGAGAAGGAGCCCCCAGTTGACGCGCCAGAGTTTCTCGCCGAAGCGCGGCGGCGCCGGCGTGCTGAGGCTGAGCGCGGCGAGGCTCATGCCAGGGCGCTCATCGCGACGCCATCTTCTTGAAGCGGTCGGTGTGGCGCGACGGATCGCGCTTCATCGTCTCGACCAGCACGTCGCGACCGATCGGGCCGGCGGTGGCGCCGCCCGCCTTGCCATGCTCGACGATCACGGCGCAGGCATAGCGCGGATTGTCGACCGGTCCCCAGCAGACGAACAGCGCATGGTGGCGCAGATGCCAGGGCAGCGAATCCTGCGTGATGCCCATCTCGCGCTCGCGCTCGGTGATGCGCTTGACCTGGGCGGTGCCGGTCTTGCCGGCGAACATCAGCGCGGGATCGAGCAGCTTGCCCTGGGCGTCGATGCGCAGCTGGCTGGCCGTGCCGGCCTGCACCACCAGCCGCATGCCTTCACGGACCAGCGCCATGTTCTGCGGGCTGAAGCGCATCGAGGGCGCCGCCGGCTGCTCGCGGGTCGGCGGCGGCGAGAGCTCCTCGCGCGGCGTCGCCTTGGCCAGCAACATGTTTGGCTGCACGGCATAGCCGCCGTTGGCGATGCGCGCGGTCATGATGGCGAGTTGCAAGGGCGTCGCCGTCATGTAGCCCTGGCCGATGCCGAGGTTGAAGGTGTCGCCCTGCTGCCAGGGCGTGTTGTACTTCTCCTGCTTCCAGCCGCGCGACGGCGAGTTGCCCGCCGATTCGCCCGGCAAGCCGAGGTCGCTGGCATGGCCGAAGCCCAGTTTGGCCGCCACCTCGGCCATCTTGTCGACGCCGGCTCGCCGGGCCGCCTCGTAGAAGAAGCAATCGCAGGAGTTGGCGATCGCGCCGACGACGCTCAACCCGCCATGCCCGCCCTTCAGCCAGCAGTGGAACTTGATGTCGCCCAGCATCAGGAAGCCGGGGCAGGGCAGCACGGTGCCGGGGTCGATCGCCTTGGACTCGAGCGCCGCCAGCGCCGTCACCATCTTGTAGGTCGAACCCGGCGGATAGACGCCGGCGATCGACTTGTTATGCAGCGGCCGCTCCGGGCTTTCCAGCAGCTCGCGCCACTCGTTCTGGGTGATGCCGCGGGCAAAGGCGTTGGGGTCGAAGCCCGGCGTCGACATCAAGACGATGACGTCGCCGGTGATCACGTCCATCACCACGACCGAGCCCGACTGGTGCTCGGACAGCTTCTCGGCCGCGAAGCGCTGCAGGTCGAGATCGATGGTGAGCAGCGCGTTCGAGCCGGGCTGCCCCTCGCTGCGGTCGAGCTCGCGCACGACGCGGCCCACCGCATTGACCTCGACCTGCACGGCGCCGGCGCGGCCGCGCAGGTCG
>VBAF01000423.1:6575-9059 GCA_005884705.1 Alphaproteobacteria bacterium | reverse complement strand
TGAAGGCCGCCGCCTGCTCGAGCGCCGCCGCCGCCTTGAGCATGGTCACTTCGTCGAACGCACGGCCGATGATCTGCAGGCCGAGCGGCAGCCCGTCCTTGTCGAGGCCGGCCGGCACCGAGATGCCGGGCAGGCCCGCCATCGACGCCGGGATGGTGAACATGTCGTTGAGGTACATGGTCACCGGGTCGTCCATCTTCTCGCCGGCGGCGAAGGCTGCGGTCGGCGCGGTCGGCGTCAGCAGCACGTCGCATGTCTCGAACGCCTGCTTGAAGTCGCGGGCGATCAGCGCCCGCACCTGCTGCGCTTTCTTGTAATAGGCGTCGTAGTAGCCGGCCGACAGCACGTAGGTGCCGATCATCACGCGCCGGCGCACTTCCTGGCCGAAGCCCGCGGCGCGCGTGTTCTCGTACATCTCGGTCAGGTCCCTGCCCGGCACGCGCAGCCCGTAGCGCACGCCGTCATAGCGCGCGAGGTTCGACGAGCATTCGGCCGGCGCCACGATGTAATAGGCCGGCAGCGCGTACTTGGTGTGCGGCAGCGATACCTCGATCGCCTCGGCCCCCGCCGCCTTCAACAAATCGACGCCGCGCGCCCACAGCGCATCGATCTCGGCCGAGGTGCCGTCGACCCTGTACTCCTTGGGGATGCCGATGCGCAGGCCCTTGACGTTCGGCGCGCGCGCCGCGGCGGCGAAGTCGGGCACCGGCAATGGCGCCGAGGTCGAGTCCTTGACGTCATGGCCCGACATCGCCTGCAGCAGGATCGCCGAGTCCTCGACGGTGCGCGCGAACGGGCCCGGCTGATCGAGCGAACTGGCGAACGCCACGACGCCCCAGCGCGAGCAGCGGCCGTAGGTCGGCTTCAGGCCGACGATGCCGCAGAACGAGGCCGGCTGGCGGATCGAGCCGCCGGTGTCGGTGCCGGTGCTGCCCGGCACCATGTAGGCCGCGACCGCCGCGGCCGAGCCACCGGACGAGCCGCCCGGCACCAGCTTGCGGTTGTCGCCGCGCCGCTTCCACGGATTCTCGACGCCGCCGAAATGGCTGGTCATGTTCGACGAGCCCATGGCGAACTCGTCGAGGTTGGTCTTGCCGACCATGACCGCGCCCGCCTTCCACAAATTGGCGGTCACCGTGCTCTCGTAGGGCGGCACGAAGCCCTTCAGGATGTTAGACCCGGCCGTGGTCTGCACGCCCTCGGTGCAAAACAGGTCCTTGATCGCGAGCGGCACGCCTTCGAGCAGCCCGACGTCGCCTCGCGCGCGGCGTTCATCCGACGCCTTCGCCATGACGCGGGCATGGTCCGGCGTCTCGGTGATGAAGGCGTTGAGCGCGCGATGCTCGTCGAGCTTTGCAAGATGCGCATCGACGACCTCGAGGGCGCTGGCATCTTTCTTGGCCATCGCCGCCGATAGCGCGGCGAGCGTGAGATCGGTGAGCGCAGCCATCGCCTACTCCACCACCTTCGGCACGGTGAAAAAGCCGCCGGCGCTCTTGTCGCTCGGATCGATATAGACCGCGCCGCCCGGCGCATTGGCCAGCACCTTCGCGGCGATGCCGCCGTCGGTCACCTTGTCCTGGCGCAGCGGCAGGGTGACGTCCGACACACTGGCCAGCGGCTCGACATTGGCGGTGTCGACCTCGTTCAGTTGCTCGATCCAGGCAAGAATCCCCGACAGCTCGCCGGCCAGGGTGCCGAGTTCCTCCTCGGGCACCTTAAGACGGGCCAGCCGCGCGATGCGCGCCACCGTCTCCTTGTCGAGCGACATCAATCCGGCTCCAAAACCCTTGAATGGCGCGGTTGGTAGCCGTTTTGGCCGCCCCTGTCATCCCGAACCACTCGCGCGTCCGCCAGCCTCAATCGTCCTGCCTCAGCAGCTCGCGCATCGTGCGGCCCTTATACTCGGCGCGCACCAGTCCGCGGCGCTGCAGCTCGGGCACGACGAGGTCGACGAACTCCTCGATCGCGCCCGGGCAGTAGATCGGCGACAGCATGAAGCCGTCGCCGCCCGCCTCCGCGAGGAAGGCCTCCATCTGGTCGGCGACGGATTTCACCGTGCCGACGAACTGCGGCAGGCCGACGCTCTGGCCGTGGCGCTGCGCCACCTCGCGCAAGCTCATCGATTCGCCCGACGGCTTGCGGAAGCGGGTCTTGAGCCGCTGCAGCTCGGGCTCGCTGCGGTCGGCCATCGGCGCGTCGAGGTCGATCTTCGAGAGGTCGTAGTCGGCATGGGCGGACAGGATGGTCATGCCGCCCTCGAGCGGCACCAGGCCGTTGTGCTCCTCCTGCTTCTCGCGCGCCTCGGCCTCGCTCGCGCCGAGGATCGGCTGGGCGCCGAACAGGATGCGGCAATGTTCAGGCGGGCGGCCGAACTCGGCCATGCGGCCCTTGATGGTCTCGAAGTAGCGCTTGGCATCCTGTGGCCGGGGCTGGATGGCGAAGATCGCGTCGGAGTAGCGCGCAGCGAAGTCGATCCCTTTG
>VBAF01000423.1:4329-6512 GCA_005884705.1 Alphaproteobacteria bacterium | reverse complement strand
TTGAAGAACGTCCCGGCATGCTCGATGCGCCGCACCTTGGCCGCATCGGCGAACAGCGCGGCGTCGCGGTCCATGACGACGGCATCCTCGTCCCAGCTCGCCCACAGCTTGCGGCAGACCTCGATGAACTCGTGCGCGCGATCGTAGCGCACGTCGGCGGGCGGCCGGTCGACGCCGAAATTGGCGTCCTGGTTGTGATTGATCGAGGTGACGACGTTCCAGCCGGCGCGGCCGTCGGTCAGGTGGTCGAGCGTCGCCCACAGGCGCGCGGCATAGAACGGATGATGCTGGCTCACCGAGAAGGTCGCCGCGACGCCGATATGCTTGGTCGCCGCCGCCATCCAGGACAGCAGCGGGATCGGATCGTGCTCGGGGGCCTGCGCGGCGTAACGCAACGCTGGCTCAAGCGAGTTGCGAGAGGTGTCGGAGATGTAGTTGAGGTCGGCGAAGAACACCATCGTCCAGTCGTAGCCGGCGGCCGCCGTCCTGGGATGCCGCCACATGGCGAGGCTGTGATAGGTCGGGCCGTGCACCAGGAACTGGGCGAGATGCATCTTCCCCGGCATGGCTCACTCGGCGCCCGGGTTCGCGGCGCTGCGCTTCATCGCCACCGCCTCGATCAGCGAGCGGACCTCGGGCCGTTTGCTCAGCAGGCGCTCGAAGTCGCGGCGCGACAGCAGCAGCAGATGGCAGTAGCCGTCGGAGATCACGTCGGCGTTGCGCGGACGGTGGTCGAGCAGGCCCATCTCGCCGAAGAAATCGCCCTCGCGCAGCACGAAGCGGCCGCCGTCGCGCACCACGGTGACCTCGCCCGCGGCGATGAAGTACATCGAGTCGGCCGGTCCGCCGGCACTGACGATCTTCTCGTCCGGCATCGCCACCACCGCGCGCAGCCGCCTGGCAAGCGCGTCGAGCGCCGCCTTGTCGAGCCCAGCGAACAGCGGCACGCGGGCGATCATGGCCTGCAGCTCCAGGCCGAGATTGAGCGGCGGCCGGTCGGCGATCGCATCGCGCCGCGCGTTGAGGCGGCGGCGCAGGTCGGCATAGACCTCGCGGCCGATGATCGATTCGCGCAACCGGCGGACGTACTCGGCCCCCTCGAGTCGGATCGCCGCGCGTTCGAGCTGGCGGTCGCGGATCGACTCAGCGTAGCCCGGATATTGCAGCGACAGCGCACGCAGGGCGTGGGCCACCAGCTCCTGGCGGTCGTTGATCACCTCGGCCAGGCGCTGCTCGGTGTCGGCGCCGAGCAGGTCGGCGACCGAATGGACGTTGAACAACGCCAGCTCGGCCAGCACGTCCTGCTGCACCATCAGGATCTCGAAGCGGTCGGCCAGCCGATCGGTCAGCAGCCGGTCGATGCCCAACCGCCGCTGCAACCACAGGCTGGCGCGAAAGCCGCGGTCGGGCAGCGCGAACTGGCGGATGGTCTGCTGGTAGCCCTTGGCGCCGTGGTCGCGCACCGCGTCGACCAGCCGGTCGGCGCGCGCCGCCAGCCGCGCGACCATACGGCGCGACAGGGTCTGCTGCTCGAACTGCTCGAGATAGAGCTCGCGCTCCTGCGTGCACAGCGTCAGCAGCCCGACCGTCAGGCGCTCGTTGAAATCGAGCGCGAGCTCGGCCGGCGGCGCTTCGACCGTCTCATCACCGGCCGAGATCGGATCGACATCGATGTGCTCGACCCGCATGTTGTGCTCGCGCATGATCTGCTGCAGGTGATGCGTGACGTTGATGCGCGACAGCGCCAGCACCCGGTCGCGCAGCGCGAGCTCGAGCCGGGTCAGCTTGTCGAGCCCCAGGACGCGCATGACGAGACCGAGCGTCGTCGCATTGATGAACAGGGTGAAGAGCACGAACAGCGTCGCCAGAACGGCTGCGAACTCGCGCACGTCGGACGACAGCCGCCCGTCGCCCGACGCCACCATGGCCAGCACGATGGTCACGGCGCCGCGCAGGCCGCCCCACACCAGGATCGCCTTGTAGCGGCGGCTGACCGGTTGCACGAGGCGGCTCATCTCCAGCAGCGGCAGCATGCCGAACACCACCAGGATGCGGGCCACGAACGCGCCTATCGCCACCGCGCCCAGGCCGGCGACATAGAGCCAGGTGATCTGCGGCAGCACGCTGGCCGCCAGCATCGAGGCCAGGATGAAGATCAGGCAGTTGCTCCAGAAGTCGAGCTG
>VBAF01000423.1:0-4300 GCA_005884705.1 Alphaproteobacteria bacterium | reverse complement strand
CGCGACCGTCAGCGCGGCCACCACGACGGCCACCACGCCCGAGACGTGGAGATAGTGGTCGGCCACCACATAGGACAAATAGGCAAGACTCACCGTGACCGAGGCGACCGCGGCGTCGGATTCGCCGAGCCGCGGCAGGACCAGCATCGTGGCGCGCGCCATCGCGAAGCCGAACAGGATGGCGCCGGCGAACTCGCGGACGAAGGCGAGCACCGGGTTGCCGATGTCGGCCGAGACGGCGTGAGCAATGTCGGGATCGGCCTGGCGCAGCAGCAGGTCGACGCAGAATCCGAAGGCGGCGATGGCGACCGCGTCGTTGAACAGCGATTCGCCCTCGGCCAGGATCGACAGGCGCTTGGGCGCGCCGACGTCGCGGAAGATGCCGATCACCGCCGCCGGGTCGGTCGTCGACACGATGGCGCCGAGCAGCAGGCAGACCATCATGTCGATGCCGGTGACGGCATGGACCGCGCCGGCGACGACGGCGATGCAGACCAGCACGGCGACGATCGCCAGCAGCAACACGGCGAACACCTCGTCGAGCAGGCGGCGCACGTCGATGGTCAGGCCGGCGGTGAACAGCAGCGGCGGCAGGAACAGCGGCAGGAAGACGTCGGTGCCGAGCTCGAGCCTGGCGAGCCCGGCGAAGACGTCGCCGACCACCCCGAAAGCGTGGCCGCTGCTCGTGATCCAGCTGCCGAGGAAACCGAGGCCCATGCCCGCGAGCGCCAGCAGCACGGTGTGCGGCAGGCGCAGGCGCTCGGACAGCGGCACGAGCAGGCTCACGATGGTCAGCACCATCGCGAGCGCGAGCAGGGCGTAGAGGGTGTCGCTCACTGGTGTTTGCTCACGGGGCGGAACTTGCCTTGCAGGACGGGCTTGTCAGCTTATAACCGCGCCATGGCGATCGTCGAACTTGCCGCGCTGAAGACGATGCTGCCGCGCGAGGGCCGGCTGATGGCGCTTGATGTCGGCAGCAAGACGATCGGCGTGGCGACCTCCGACGTGCTGCGCGGCCTCGCCACGCCGCTCGTCACCATCAAGCGCACCAAGCTCGCAGCCGACCTCGCGGCGCTCGCCGAGCTTGCCGGCAAGCACGCGGCGAAGGCCCTGGTGATCGGCCTGCCGCTCAACATGGACGGCAGCGAAGGTCCGCGCTGCCAGTCGGTGCGCCAGTTCGCCGCCAACATCGCCAACCATGGGCCGGCCCCGCTCGCCGCGCTCCCCGTGGTGTTCCAGGACGAGCGGCTCAGCACCGCGGCGGTCACCCGCGGCATGATCGAGGACTACGACATGAGTCGCGCCAAGCGTGCCGAGCGCGTCGATGCGGCGGCGGCAGCCTGGATCCTGGAAAGTGCGCTCGCGCGGCGCTCGCGCGGCTGCTCTAGCCGTTTTCGACCGTTTTCACCGTTTTTGGCCAATCGACCGTTTTTCGCGGAGAGGTTCATCGGATGTACTTCGTCTGCTGCTGCAGCAGTACATAACCACGGGCGCGCGGCCGAACCTAATATGGGCAATGGCCGGCGAAAATATGAGCCTTTTACAGGGCCTCGAACGCCTGCCATTGCCCATAAAGAGACTTCCGGTAGCGTCTTCGCCAGGATGGCTGTGGACAAAGTGGCTCGCTCACTTCAGCACGAAGTCATGGGTGAGCCGCTGGATCTCGCCACCCGTCTGCCCCAGCGGGCGCACCTCGAAGGCGACCTCCCAACTGCCTGGCGCGGAGAACAGCAGGCCCGCCACCTGGTAGCGGCCGTTGCCGATCGCCCTGATCGTCGGCGCGGCGTTCTTGTCCGGCTTTTGCTCGGGCAAGGTCGCCTCGACCCGGACCAACTCGGCCGGCTCGCCAGCTTTGGTGCAAACGTTCATGAGCAGGGTGAACGGCTGCCCGAGCTCTATGCGCATCGGGTCGGGGCGCAGCGCGAGCATGTACTGGTCGGAGTAGATCACGATGCCGGTGCCGTGCCCGAGATCGAGCGGGCAATCGGCCCAGGCCGGGGTCGACGCCAGCAAGACAAGCAGCGCAGCAGCCCGCGGCTTCATCGCGCCCTCCAGGCGTAGTTGAAGCTGATCGAGATGCGCTCGCCGGCATAGCGCGCGGGCGGCACCTCGTGGCGCAGCCAGCTTTCGAACAGGATCACCTCGCCCGCCCGGGCCGGCAGGCTGACGAAGGCGCGGCCGGGCGGCGCCGCCATCATCTTGGAAAGCCGCGGATCCTCGAGCTTGAGCGCACCGGCGCCCTTGGGCACCTGCACGTAGTAGGTGCCGCTGATGAACGAGGTCGGGTGCAGGTGCAGCGAGTGCACCACGCCCGCCGGCATCACGTTCAGCCAGCAATCGGTCATGGCGAGCGTGCGGCCGCGCAGATCGTAGGGCAGTCGCCCTGCGAACGCCCTGGCATGCCGGTCGAGCCGGCGCGCCAGGCCGGCAAACACCGACGACACCAAATGCAGGCGGTCGAGCGAGCCATACGAGGTATAGCCGCCGAGATAATTCTTGGCCGACCATTTGCGGCCCGCGGCATCCGACGCGGCGAGCGCCTGGCATTCGTCGAGCAGCGTGCGATCGAAGCGCGCGCCGCCGCTCCCGCCGAGCCGGCTGTGGTAGAGAAGTGTCGGGAACAAGGCCTTGATCGCCATAGCGTGATTATCGGTGAAGTGCCGAGCCCGTGCTATGCTTTCGGCATGCTTACCGACCGGCAGATCGAGGACTATCGGCGCGACGGCTACCTGGTCATCCCGCGCCTGATCGAGGGCGGGCAGCTCGCCGAGCTGCGCGCGCTCACCGACCGCATCGTCGCCGAGGCGCGCGACGTGTCGGCCAACGACGAGCTTTACGATCTCGAGCCCAGCCATACCCCCGCCCTGCCGCGGGTGCGGCGGCTCAAGCCCGCGATCTTCAAGCGCTACGCCTTCTTCCACGCGCTGGTGCGCGAGCCCCGGATCGTCACCATCCTGCAGCAATTGCTCGGGCCCTCGGTGCGCCAGTACGGCGGCAAGCTCAACATGAAGTCGGCGTCCTACGGCTCGCCGGTCGAATGGCACCAGGACTGGGCGTTCTATCCCCACACCAACGACGACGTGCTGGCGACCGGCATCTATCTCGACGATTGCGACGCCGACAACGGTCCCCTGCTGGTGCTGCCCGGCACACATCACGGTCCGACCTTCGACCATCATGCCGACGGCCGCTTCTGCGGCGCCCTGAACCCGGCCGCCTGCGACCTCGATTTCTCCAAGGCGGTGCCGCTGATGGGCCCGGCCGGCTCGATGACCATCCATCATGCCCGCCTGGTGCACGGCTCGGCGCTCAACCGCTCCAACCGCGAGCGCCGCCTGCTGCTGCACGAATACACCGCGGCCGACGCCTGGCCGCTGATGGGCATCGCCGACTTCGACGAGTTCAACAGTCGCCTGGTGGTGGGCGAGCCGACCATCGAGCCGCGCATCCGCCCGGCGCCGGTGCGCCTGCCGCTGCCGCCGGCCGATCATCAGGGCTCGATCTACGAGAACCAGCGCAGCACGGCGCGCCGCTTCTTCGCAACCCTGGAGGACGCGCGTGCAGGCTAGCTCCCGGCGTTTCGTATTGCTGGGTGGCGTGGCCTGCCTGCTGCCGTTCCGCGCCCTCGCCGCCGAGCAGCTCCATATCGGCGGGAGGCACGGCAGCATCGACTTCGCGATCGGCGATTCCAAGGTCTTTCGCACCACCGGCTCGTTCAAGGACTGGCAGGGCACGGTTCTGGTCGACGATGGCGACGCCGCCCGCAGCACCGTCGCGGTCAAGGTCAACACCGGCAGCATCGAGATGCTCGATCCGCAACAGACCGCCATGCTGAAGGACGTCGACTTCTTCGACGTCGCGAAGTTCCCCGACATGACCTACCGGTCCAAGCGCATCGAGCGGATCGGCGACGGCACGCTCAAGGTCGAGGGCGAGGTCACGCTGCGCGGCATCACCCGGCCGATGGCGCTCGACGTCGCCGTTACCGACCGCAGGCCTGATGCCTCGGCCGGCGCGCGCTATGCCCGCTTCCGCGCCAGCGGCAGCCTCAAGCGCTCCGAGTTCGGCATGGTGAAGTACGTCGAGGTGGTCGGCGACACGGTCGACATCTCGATCCGCACCGATGCGTGGCGCTGAGGGCTACGCGCCGGTCGCCAAGCTGCTGCACTGGCTGGTGGCGCTGCTCGTGCTCGGCATGATCGGCCTCGGCCTGTGGATGGTCGACCTGCCGCTCGGCCTCGCCAAGCTCTATGCCTATGCGTGGCACAAATGGATCGGCCTCACGGTGCTGGTGCTGACC
>VBAF01000080.1:14283-15092 GCA_005884705.1 Alphaproteobacteria bacterium | reverse complement strand
CGATCGGCCTGCCGCGCGCCCACATGATCGTGCGGATTGCCTATCGCGCCGCCCGTGCCGGCATCGTCACCGGCGTGCTGCTCGCCATCGCCCGCATCAGCGGCGAGACCGCGCCGCTCTTGTTCACCGCGCTCAACAACCAGTTCTTCAGCCTCGACATGAACGCGCCGATGCCCAGCCTGCCGGTGGTGATCTTCCAGTTCGCCTTGTCGCCCTACGAGGAATGGCAGAAGCTTGCCTGGACCGGCGCGCTCCTGATCACCGTCACGGTGCTCGGCCTCAGCGTCCTCGCCCGCGCTCTCACTGCGAGAAAATCATGAACGTCAGCTCCCATCCGTCCGTCGCTGTGCCGGTCGCCGCGCATGCCGGCATCAGCACCGTGGGCCTTGCCGAGAAGGTCTCGATCAAGAACCTCGAGTTCTTCTACGGCGACAGCCGCGCGCTCAAGGGCATCACCCTGCCGCTCTACTCCAACAAGGCGACCGCCTTCATCGGCCCGTCGGGCTGCGGCAAGTCCACGCTGCTGCGCGTCCTGAACCGGATGTACGACCTCTATCCCGGCCAGCGCGCGACCGGCACGGTGCTGTTCGAGGGCGAGAACCTGCTCGACGCCAGCGTCGACATCAACCTGCTGCGCGCCCGCATCGGCATGGTGTTCCAGAAGCCGACACCGTTCCCGATGTCGATCTACGAGAACATCGCCTTCGGCGTCAGGCTCTACGAAAAGTTGTCGCGCGCCGAGGTCGATGAGCGGGTCGAAACGGCGCTGCGTCGCGCCGCCCTGTGGGATGAGGTCAAGGACAAGCTCA
>VBAF01000080.1:0-14204 GCA_005884705.1 Alphaproteobacteria bacterium | reverse complement strand
TGCTCGGCGCTCGACCCGATCTCGACCGCCAAGATCGAGGAGCTGATCGACGAGCTGCAGCAGGACTACACGATCGTGATCGTGACCCACAACATGCAGCAGGCGGCGCGCGTCTCCGACTTCACCGCCTTCATGTATCTCGGCGACCTCGTCGAGTTCGACGTCACCGAGAAGATCTTCACCAACCCGGGCGACAAACGCACCCAGGCCTACATCACCGGCCGGTTCGGCTGAGGCCCAAGGAGTCATTCGTCATGGCGAGCGACCATATCCTCAAGCGCTTCGACCAGGAGCTGGAGCGGCTCAACGCCACCATCAACGAGATGGGCGGCCTGACCGAGAGCCAGTTCGCCAAGGCCCTCACCGCGGTGCGCGAGCGCGACACCCAGGCCGCCGAGGAGGTGATCGCCGACGATCCCAAGGTCGATGCGCTCGACCAGGCGGTGCAGGAGCAGACCGTCAAGCTGCTGGCGCTGCGCCAGCCGCTGGCCAACGACCTGCGCGTGGTGCTGTCGTCGATCAAGATCGCCGCGGCGCTCGAGCGCATCGGCGACTACGCCAAGAACACCGCCAAGCGCAGCATCGTGCTCACCCAAGGCACCGCCCCGCCGTCGGCGGTGACCGGCATCGATCGCCTCGGCCGGCTGGTGCGGGCGGCGCTCAAGGACGTGCTCGACGCCTTTGCCGACGACGACGTCGCCAAGGCGCACGACGTGTGGAACCGCGACGAGGAGATCGACCAGGTCTATACCGGCCTGTTCCGCGAGCTGCTGACCTACATGATGGAAGATCCACGCACCATCACCGCCTGCACGCATCTGCTGTTCATGGCCAAGAACATCGAGCGGGCCGGCGACCATGTCACCAACATCGCCGAGCTGGTGAGCTTCCGTTCGACCGGCCAGAGCTTCGCCGAGACCCGCCGCAAGGGCTCGGGCGCGCTCTATGCCACGGACGCCACGCCGTGACCGTGGCGACCGCCCCGTCGCGCCGCGACGCGCAATCCACCTCGGTCAAGCCGCGCGTCCTGGTGGTCGAGGACGAGACCGCGCTGGTCGAGCTGCTGCGCTACAATCTCGAGCAGGCCGGCTTCCGCGTCTCGGTCGCCCTTGACGGCGAGGAGGCGCTCGCCTCGGCGCAGGAGGACGTGCCCGACCTGGTGCTGCTCGACTGGATGCTGCCGCTGATGTCGGGCATCGAGGTCTGCCGGCAGCTGCGCCGCCAGACCGCCACTGCCAACCTGCCGATCATCATGCTGACGGCGCGCGGCGAGGAGGGCGACCGGGTGCGCGGGCTCGACGCCGGCGCCGACGACTACGTCGCCAAGCCGTTCTCGCCGACCGAGCTGGTGGCGCGCATCCGCGCCGTGCTGCGCCGCATCCGCCCGGCGCTGGCCGACGAGGCGCTGAGCTACGCCGACATCGTCATGGACCTGGTCGCCCATCGCGTGACGCGCGGCGGCAAGCCGGTCCATCTCGGTCCCACCGAGTTCCGCCTGCTGCGCCACTTCATGGAGCATCCCGGCCGCGTCTTCGCCCGCGAGCAGCTGCTCGACTCGGTGTGGGGCAAGGACGTCTATGTCGAGGCGCGCACCGTCGACGTCCACATCCGCCGCCTGCGCATGGCGCTGAACGGCGACGACCGCGCCGATGTGATCCGCACCGTCCGCGCCGCCGGCTACGCGCTCGACGCGCAGGCGTAGCCGCTCACGCCTCATATTCCTCTCCCCTTAGCGGGGGGAGGAGAAAGATGGCGCGATCCGGCAAAATTGTTTTCCACAGCACGCGTAACGGTTTTGTAGCCGGCCCCCGGTACACCGGCCGTGCTCATTCCGCGCCGGCATCCCACGCCCCGCTTGGAATGAGCAGGTTCCCCGGCGCGGCTCGAACCCCGCCGATCCACTACCCCTCCTTCGCGCTCGAAGGAGGGGTTTCTTTTTGCGTCGCGTGCCACAGCCAGAGCAGGAGCAAGAGGCCGGGGATCGCCAGCAGCGTGGTCAGGATCCAGAACACCGTCCAGCCGGTGTGCGCTGCGAGCCAGCCGCCGCCGGCCGAGAGGGCGGTGCGGCCGAACGCCATCAGCGAGGTCAGCAGCGCATATTGCGTGCCCGCCATGCCCTTGGTGCAGAGGCTCGACAGGTAGGCGATGAAGGCGACGCCGCCCAGCGCGCCGGTGAAGTTGTCGGCGCTGATGGCGATCGTCAGCACGACGATGTCGTGGCCCGCCTCGGCCTGCCAGGAGAACAGGAGGTTGGTGACCGCCTGCAGGATGCCGCCGATGAACAGCGACTTGAAGATGCCGTAGCGCGCGACCAGCACGCCGCCGGCCAGCCCGCCCAGGATGGTGGTGGCGACGCCGAAGCTCTTGGTGACGCCGAAGATCTCGGGCCCGGTGAAGCCCATCTGCACGTAGAACGGCCGCGCCATGCTGCCGCCCAGCGCGTCGCCGTACTTGTAGAGCAGCGCGAACAGCAGGATCACGACCCAGCCGCGATAGGCGAGGAACTCGGCGAACGGCCGGATCACCGCCTCCTTGAGCCAGCCGGTCGCGGTCGGCGCGGGCGGCAGCGCCGATTGCGGCTCGTCGGCCACGAAGGTGGTGACGATGCCGACCAGTGCCAGGGCGGCGATCATGCTCAGCACCACCGGCCAGGACACCAGGGAGGGCAGCAGCAGGGCGAGCGCGTCGACGATCCAGAGCGCGATGCGGTAGCCGAGCTGCGTCGTCGCCGCACCCGCGCCCTGCTCGTCGTCGTCCAGGATCTCGATGCGGTAGGCATCGACCGCGATATCCTGGGTGGCCGAGAAGAAGGCGACCAGCACGGCGGCGAAGGCGGTGAGGCCCGGCCCTTCGACCGGATTGCTGAGGGCGAGCAACAGGGTCGAGATCAGGATGCCGACCTGCGCCACCAGCATCCAGCTCCGGCGCCGGCCGAGCTGGCGGTCGAGCCGCGCCAGGGGCAGGCGATCGACCAGCGGCGCCCAGGCGAACTTCAGGGCATAGGGCAGGCCGACCAGGCCGAAGATGCCGATCGTCGTGAGGTCGACCTTCTCGGTCGCCATCCAGTAGCTCAGCACCGATCCCGACAGCAGGAACGGCATGCCGCTGGAGAAGCCCATGGCCAGGACGACGAGCTGGCGGCGGTCGCGATAGACCTCGAGCGCCTGGCGCCAGCGCTGCCAGGCCGTTGCAGCGGCCGGCTGCTCGACGCTCACATCAGGTCCTTGAGCGGCGTCTCGGGCCGGGCGCCGACATGGGAGATGATCTCGGCCGCGGCGAGGCCGCCCAGCCGGGCGCATTCGGCCAGCGGCTTGCCGCGGGTGAAGCCGTAGAGGAAGCCCGCGGCGTAGAGATCGCCCGCGCCGGTCGTGTCGACCACCTTGGCGACCGGTGCGGCGGGCACGGCATGGGTCTCGCTGCCCTTGATCACCACCGAGCCCTTTTCGCTGCGGGTCAGCGCGGCGATCTTGGCCTCGCCGCGGGCAGCTTCCATTGCGGCGTCGAAGGAATCGACCTGGTAGAGCGATTTGATCTCGGCTTCGTTGCCGAACAGGATGTCGATCTTGTCGCGCACCAGGGCGCGGAACTCCTCGCGATAGCGGTCGACGCAGAACGAATCGGACAGCGTGATCGAGACCAGCCGGCCGGCGGCGTGCGCGGTATCGAAGGCTTTAAGCACGGCCTTCTTCGCCTCGGGCTCGTCCCACAGATAGCCTTCGACATAGGTTACTTGCGCGGCCGCCACGACCTTGGTGTCGATGTCGGCGGGACCAAGCCCGGTGCAGGCGCCGAGATAGGTGTTCATGGTGCGCTGCGCGTCGGGCGTCACCAGGATCAGGCAGCGTGCGGTCGACGGCCCCGCGCTCGCGCGCGGCGTGTCGAAGGCGACGCCGATCGATTTCAGGTCGTGGCCGAACACCTGGCCGAGCTGGTCCTGCTTCACCTTGCCGATATAGGCGCCGGCGCCGCCGAACGAGGCGATGCCGGCCATGGTGTTGCCGCACGAGCCGCCGGAGACCTCGATGCCGGGGCCCATCGCCGCATAGAGCGTCTCGGCGCGCGCCTCGTCGATCAGCATCATGCTGCCTTTGGTCAGCGCGTGCCGGGTGAGGAAGGTCTCGTCGGCGCGGGCAATCACGTCGACGATGGCATTGCCGATCCCGAGCACGTCGAACGCTGAACTCATGAAATCTCCAACAGATGCATGCCGGGCCTGGTTTCTTCGAGGAGCGTGACGATGCCGGCCACGGTGAAGGGAACGTCGCTGCGCAGCGCCGCGCGGTCGATCGCCAGCGAGCGCAGACCCATCTCGCACACGATGAAGCGCGCGCCAAGCTCGATGCAGGCCTGCAGCAGCGTCTCGAAGTCGCCGACACCGCGCGCGCGGTTGAGCGCATCGCGGCTCCAGTCCTCGAGCGCCGGCGGCTGCATCAGCGCGCGCAGGCCGCCCATGGTGAAGAACAGGACGGCAGTCTGGTTGACCGCCAGCGCGGCACTCGCCATCGCCAGCGCGTAGTGCGCGTCCTCGTATTTGTCCGAGCGCAGGATGATCGACAGTCCGCTCATGGGGGGCCGCTCATGGGGGGCCGCTCATGCGTGACCACAGGTCGGGCAGTCGGGACGCTTCTCGATCGCCATTTCCTCGAACGCGCCCTCGTCCCACGAGCCGTCGAGCGCGTCGTAGGTCAGCAGCCGGCCCGACAGCGAGCGACCGACGCCCAGGATCTCCTTCACGACTTCCGTCGCCTGGAAGGCACCCAAGGTGCCCGCAAGCGCCCCCAGCACGCCGGCCTGCGCGCAGCTCGGCACGGCGTCCTCCGACGGCGCCGCGGGGAAGACGCAGCGCAGGCAGGGGTGGCCCGCGCCGTGCCACGCCTTGTAGGTCGAGATCTGGCCGTCGAAGCGCAGGATCGCGGCGGCGACCAGCGGCTTCTTCAGGCGATAGCAGGTGTCGTTCAGCAGGTAGCGCGTGGCGAAGTTGTCGCTGCCGTCGGCCACCACGTCGTAGCCCGCGACCAGCCGATCGGCGTTGGCCGCCGTCAGCCGCTCGCGATGCGCCTGCACCGTGACCTCGGGATTGATGTCCAGCAGTGCCCGCTCGGCGCTCGCCACCTTCGCAACACCAATGTCGCTGGTGCGATGGATGACCTGGCGCTGCAGGTTCGACAGATCGACGGTGTCGTCGTCGACCACGCCCAAGGTGCCGATGCCCGCCGCGGCGAGATATTGCAGCAGGGGCGCGCCGAGCCCGCCGGCGCCCAGCACCAGCACCCGGGCGGCGATCAGCCTGGATTGGCCGATGCCGCCGATCTCGGGCAGCACGATATGCCGGGCGTACCGCCTGATCTGCATTTCCGTCATGTCGGGCAGACTCATGGTCCGCTTATAGCATGGGTGCTAGGGACACCGATGACCACGACCGCCGCCCCGCCGCCGATCAAGGCCCGCCCGACGCTGACGCCGATTCTGCTCGTGCTGCTGGCGCTGCTGTCGTCGTTCACGCCGCTGTCGATCGACATGTACCTGCCGGCGCTGCCGGTGATCGCGGTCGACCTGCGCGGCACCGCCGGCGACATCCAGCTCACCTTGTCGGCCTTCATGATCGCCTTCGGCTTCGGCCAGGTCTTCTACGGGCCGGCGGGCGACCGCTTCGGCCGCCGGCCGGTGATCCTGTCGGGCATCGCGATCTATGTCGTGACCAGCATCGGCTGCGCCTATGCCGCCGAAGCCGGCCACCTGGTGCTGCTGCGTTTCCTGCAGGGCCTGTCGGCCTGCGGCGGCGTGGTGCTCGCCCGCACCATGGTGCGCGACCTCGCCGAGAAGGACCAGGCGGCGCGCGCCATGTCGCTGATGATGGCCTGCACCTCGATCGCGCCCATGCTGGCGCCGCTGATCGGCGGCCAGGTGCTGTGGTTCCTGGGCTGGCGCGCCATCTTCTGGACGTTGGCGGCGATCGGCGTGTTCGCCCTCGTGGCCGCCTATTTGCGTCTGCCCGAGACCCTGCGGCCGGAGTACCGCCAGCCGCTGGTGCTGTCGTCCATCCTGAAGCGCTTCGGCGAGCTGTTCCGCCATCGCGCCTTCATGGGCTACGCCTTCACCAGCACGTTCCAGTTCTCCGCCCTGATGTCGTTCCTGTCGGGCTCGCCGTTCGTGTTCATCGAGCGGTACGGCGTCTCGCCGCGCGCCTACGGCCTGATCTTCGGCGGCATGATCGTGTTCATGACCATCGGCAGCCTCTTGAACGCCAAGTTCGCGCCGGTGTTCGGCGCCAACAAGATCCTGCGCCACGCCGTGATCGTGCCGGCGATCGCAGGACCCGCGGCGCTGGTGCTCGGCCTGATCGAGGCGCGCTACGGCACCATCGGCATGTGGCCGTTCCTGCTCTGCTTCGGGCCGCAGATCGCCACCATCAGCCTGATCGGCCCCAACTCGATGGCGATGGCGCTGCAGCGCTATCCGCACATGGCGGGCACGGCGTCGTCGTTGATGGGCGTCATGCAGTTCGGCATCGGCGCGATATTCGGCGCGATCGTCGGCCAGACCTTCGACGGCACCATTGCGCCCATGACCACCGCCATGGGCATCGCCGGCCTCCTGTGCTTCGTCAGCAACCGGCTGCTGGTCGGCAGCCGCAACTGAGCGAAGTGCTGGGATCGGGCGGCTGGGACGCTGGGATCGCGTCCCAGACCCGTTGGGACGCCTGAAACGCTGCAGGGCTTGCATTTCAGCCCCGCGTCCCAGAATTTCGCCCCACCCCCTGCGTGGGACGGTCTGGGACGCTTGGGACGCAAAAAGTGCAAATAGTTTGGATCTCTACCCGTGCCCACTGAACACGCTGTAGTGATCGGCACGCGTCATCGCCGCAGATCGACCACCAGCAGGTCGCCCTTGTCGTTGCCGGCGGCGAGCCGGAAGCCGTCGGGTGACCAGGCCAGCGCGCTCGCCGCCGAGCCGTCGGCCATCTTCAGTACGACCGAACGACGGGTCTTGATGTCGCCAAGCTGCAGCTCGCCGGAGTCGTAGCCGCCGGCGACGAACTCGGCCACCGGGTGTGCGGCGACCACGGTGAGCAGGCCCGCGCCTTCGTCGCCGAACTGCAAGGGCGGCTTGCCTTCGGGGCCCTTGCCGGCGAACGGCCAGGCGGTGAACACCGGCTGCGAGGAGGTGTAGAGCCAGCGCGCATCGGCCGACCAGGAGAGCGACTTCACCTTGGCGGGATAGCCGGCCATGCGCATGTCGCTCGACTGGGCGATGCGCCAGACATGGATGTCGTTCTCCTGCGTGCCGGTGGCGATGAACTTGCCGTCGGTGCTCCATTTCAGCGCGACGTGGCTGCCGGCCCAGGCCAAGCGCCGCGGCGGCAGGGTGACCTGGCCGATGCTCCAGACCGTCACGCCGCCATAATGCGCCGCCGCGATGCGGCTGCCGTCCTTGCTGAAGTCGATCGCCGCCACCGTGCTCGCGTGCGGCCCGAACTCGCGAACGCCCGCCTTGTCGACCACCAGCGCCATCTTGCCGACCGATGCCGCGAACGTGCCGTTGCTGCGATGGGCGGCGAGCTTGTCGATCCACCTGCCCTTGTGATGGGCGATCTCGGTCGCGGCTCCGTCGGGGCCGAGGCGCAGCAGCCGGCCGTCGTCGCCGCCGCTGATGAACCCGTCGCCCACCGGATCGGCGATCAGCGACAGCACCGCGCCTTGGTGGGCCGGCTCGGGGGCGCCGTCCGCCGCTTGCTTGACGTCGGCCGGCAGCAGCCGCACGCGGCCATCGCCCAGCGCGAATGCCACGGTCTTGCCGTCGCGGCTGAAGGCGCAGGCCGCGACCGGCGCGTCCGACGCGACCGAGCGCGACGGCGGCAGCGTGGTGCGCCAGTCGGGGTTAGCGAGGTCGAGCTTCACGTCACTTCAGGCAGTCTTCGAAGCCGCGCTTCAGGTTCTCGGCGTCGAGGTTGCGGCCGATGAAGACCAGCTTGCTGGCGCGCGTCTCGCCCGGCTTCCACGGCGTGCCCCAGTCGGCGTCCATCATCATGTGCACGCCCTGGAAGACGTAGCGCTTGGGCGCGCCGTCGATCGCCAGGATGCCCTTGCTGCGCAGGATGTCGCCGCCGCGCAGCTGCAGCAGCGCGCCCATCCATTTCTGGAACTTGTCGGGATCGACCGGCCTCTCGGCGGTGAAGGACAGGCTCGCGACCTCCTCGCCGTGGTCGTGGTCGTGGCCGTGCTCGAGGAAGTCGGGCTCGAACTCGAGGATGCGCTTCAGGTCGAACGCCCCCTTGTCGAGGATGGCGCCGAGCTCGATCTGGCTCTTCTGCGTCTTGTGGAGGCGGGCGTAGGGATTGATCGACTTGATCCTGGCCTCGACCTTGGCGAGGTCATCGGCGCTCACCAGGTCGGTCTTGTTGAGCAGGATCACGTCGGCGAAGGCGACCTGCTCCTCCGCCTCGTCGCCCTGCTCGAGCTGGCCGAGGAAGTGCTTGGCGTCGACCACCGTCACGATGGCGTCGAGCCGGGTGCGGGCCTTCACATCGTCGTCGGTGAAGAAGGTCTGCGCCACCGGGCCGGGATCGGCGAGGCCGGTGGTCTCGACCAGGATGCCGTCGAACTTCTCCTTGCGCTTCATCAGCCCTTCGATGATGCGGATCAGGTCGCCGCGCACGGTGCAGCAGATGCAGCCGTTGTTCATCTCGAACACTTCCTCGTCGGCATTGACCACGAGGTCGTTGTCGATGCCGAGCTCGCCGAACTCGTTGACGATCACGGCGTATTTCTTGCCGTGCTGCTCGCTCAATATCCGGTTGAGCAGCGTGGTCTTGCCGGCGCCGAGATAGCCGGTCAGCACGGTCACGGGAACTTGGGGCTCAGCCATGGAAATCCTCGAAATTGGCCCCTGAGATAGGGTGCCGGCGCGGGCTAGTCCAGTCGCCCGACAGGGCGGACGGGGCGCCGGATCAGGGCGATGGCGATGCCCCCGAGCATTGCGGCGGAAGCGACGAGGAGCCGCGCGGTCAGCGGTTCGGCCAGGAACACGACTCCGGCGAGGGCGACGACCGCCGGCATGGAGAGCTGGACGATGGTTGCCTGCGTCACCAGCAAATGACGCAGCGCCAGGTACCAGACGATGTAGCCGAAGCCGGTCGCGATCGCGCCGGAGGCGGCCGCCAGCACCAGACCCGCGGCCGTTCCGTGCGTCTCGTCGAGCCAGAGAAGGTTCACGAGCAGCGCGGGCAGCAGGCACCAGAGCATGTTGCTGGCGTTCGTCTCTTCCGGATGGTCGGCGCCGCGCGCGAAAACCGTGAAGAAGCCCCAGGCGGTCCCGGAGACCGCCATCAGGGCCGCGCCCAACGGATCGGGCGCCGTTGCCCCGGGCAGCAGGAGCCAGAGGACGCCGGCAACGGCGATGCCAAATCCGGTCCATGACAGGAACGAGAATCTTTCGCCCTGGACGACGGCGATGCAAAGCATGGTGAGTTGCACGGCTCCGATCAGGACAAGCGCGCCGGTGGCGGCGCCCAACCTCGTGTAGGCGAACGAGAAGAACAAGAGATAGATGAACACCGCCGCGACCGAGCGCGGCTTGGCCCGTCCCGGACGAGGCAGGTGCCGGTGCTTCAGCCAGACGCTCACCGTCAGCATGGCGACCGCTGACAGAATGCGGACGGTCGTGAAGCTCGCGGGATCGATCAGCTTCGGGGCCAGGGCCAGGCGGCACAGGATCGAGTTGGCGGAGAAGCACAGCAGGGCAGTGCTCGTCAGCGCAACCGTGCGGGCGACTTCCCTGGTCAGCGGCGGGCCGCAATATGTTGGGCGAGCCGGTCGGCATCCTGCCCGACGCCGGCCAGGAACGAGGAGTTCATCCGCGAGAGCCATTGCAGGCCGATGAAGTACAAGCCCGGCACGTCGGTGACGCCGTCGCGGTGAACGGGCTCGCCTCGAGCGTCGAATACCGGCAGGTCGATCCAGCTGAAATCGCAGCCATAACCTGTGCTCCATATCACGGCGCTTATGCCCGCTTCGCGAAGGTCGAGGCGACGAAGTGGTTTCAGCACGTCCGGCGGGTCCGGCCGAACGGCACGGGCGTCCGGATCTTCCGGCACGTCGAGCTTGTGCTGCGCCACGTGTCCGTCGACCAATTCCAGGAAGCCGGCGTAGGACCGATCTCCGGCGGCCAAGCTGGCCTCGAGATCGGGGGCGACCTCGACGATGCCGTTCTCGGCGGCGACCAACCGGCCCAGCAGGATGATCCCTTGTGCCGAGAACTTTCGGAAGTCGATGGTGTGGCCACCGTAGGCGCCCGTGATCAACGGCAAGGCCTTGTCCGGTCCCCGCTTCTCGACAGGCGTCTGGTCGAGGCCCAGGGCGGATATCCACCAGATCAGGTCGCGCCCGCGATACCGCCGGGGCATTCGGCGGTGGTGGCCGACCGAGAGATAGACGCGGCGGCCGGCGCGGACGAGTTCCTCGGCGATCTGCGCGCCGGAGGCGCCGGAGCCGACGACCAGCACCGCCCCGGCCGGCAGCTGATCCGGCGCGCGATACTTGCTGGCATGGACCTGGAAGAGATCGGGCGCATCGTGCAGCAGCGCCGGCATGACGGGTCGTTGATAGGGTCCCGTTGCGACGACGACATTGGCCGCCGAGAGGGCGCCACCGGACGTCTCCGCGATGAAGCCGGGCGCATCCTGGCGCCGGCTCAATCGCGTCACGGCAACGCCGCAGCGGACGGGTGCCGCGATGAATTCGGCGTAAGCGGTGAGGTACGCGACGATCTCGGCGCTGGTGCAAAAGCCGTCCGGATCGGCGTGCCGAAAGGGGAAGTTCGGCAACTTCACGGACCAGTTGGGAAACTGAAAGCGCAGGCCGTCCCATCGTTCGGTCCGCCAGCGTTCGGCGATGCGCGCGCGCTCCAGGACAAGATGCCGGCATCCGGCTTGGCTGAGCATGTGGCTGACAGTGAGTCCGGCCTGGCCGCCGCCGATGACAAGCGTCTCTATATGTTCGATGGGCATTCCTGACGGACCGTCCAGCGGCTTTCCGGAGTCAACTCGCGCGAGAATAGCCTATTTTGCCGGACGCCCGTCCAGCCTACGGCCGCTCGCCGCGGATCAGCTTGGGCAGGTCGCCGACTAGGCCCATGGCGTGGCGCACGAAGAACTTGCGCAGCGGCGGCACGCGGTTCACCGCGGCGAGGCCGACGTCGCGCACCAGCCTGAGCGGCTTGATGTCGTTGGAGAACAGCCGGTTCAAGAGATCGGTCGCGGCGACCATCGTGAGGTTGTCGGCGCGCCGCCAGCGCGCGTAGCGCTCCAGCGTGTCTGCAGCGCCGATGTCGAGGCCGAGTCGCTTGGCGTCGATCAGCACCTCGACCAGGGCGGCGATGTCGCGGACGCCGAGATTGTAGCCCTGGCCCGCGATCGGATGGATGCCGTGCGCGGCGTCGCCGACCAGCACCATGCGCTCGTCGATGTAGCGCTCGGCATGGACCAGGCCCAACGGGAACCACCAACGCGGACCGACCGGCTCGACGTGACCCAGGAAGTCGCCAAAGCGGCGGGCGAACTCGGCCTGGAAGCGCGGCGCGTCCAATTCGAGCAGGCGCCTGGCGATGCTCGCGCGCTCGGTCCAGACGATCGACGAGCGGTGCTCGGCCCCTTTTCCGTCAGTTGGTTCACTATCCTGCATCGGCAGGATGGCGAACGGGCCGCCGGGCAGGAACTTCTCCTGCGCCACGCCGCGATGTGGCCGGTCGTGGCGCGCCACCAGCACGATCGCGATCTGGCCATACGACCAGGCGCGCGCGCCGATGCCGGCATCCTCGCGCATCGTCCCGAAGCGGCCCTCGGCCGAGGCGACCAGCCGTGCGGCGAGGCGGCGGCCGCTCTTCAGCGTGATCTCGACCTTGTCGGGGCTGCGCGCGGTGTCGAGCGCCTCGTCGGGCGCCACCAGCTCGACGTTGGCGCAGGCCTGCAGCCGGCGCAGCAGGGCGGCACGCAGGAAGCGGTTCTCGACGATCCAGCCCATCGGCGCCGCCGCGTCCTCGTCCTCGGCCGCCTCGCGGTGGTCGAAATGCAGGAAGAGCGGGCTGGCGCGCCCGTCATGGCCGGCATCGGAGATGCGGATGTCGAGGATCGGCTCGGCGCGCGGGGCGAGCTCGTCCCACACGCCCACCGCCTTGAACAGGCGCTGGCTGGTATAGGCGATCGCCGTGGTGCGGCCATCGAAGCCCGCTTCGGTCAGCGAGGCGAGCGGCACCCGGTCGATCAGCGCGGTGTCGAGCCCGGCCTCGCCCGCCGCCAGCGCCAGCAGGCTGCCGTTCAGGCCCGCGCCCACGACCGCGAGATCGAACCGCTTTTGCGTCATGCGGTGAAAATGGCAGGGCGGGTGCCACTCCGCCAGTGCCCGCTATTTGGGCAGGGGTTTCGCGCGGCAAGACGCGGATTCAGCAGGTTTTTCGCGCTGGCACGGCCTTTGCGTCTGCAAGCTTCGACGGCGGGCAGCCGCCCGGAGGATGCAATGAAGCTGGTGATGGCGATCTTCAAGCCCTTCAAGCTCGACGAGGTGCGCGATGCGCTGACCGAGCTCGGCATCCAGGGACTGACGGTCAGCGAGGTCAAGGGCTTCGGCCGCCAGAAGGGTCAGACCGAGATCTATCGCGGCGCCGAGTACGCGGTGAGCTTTCTGCCCAAGGTCAAGATCGAGGTGGTGATCGAGGACCCGCTGGTCGAGCGCACTGTCGATGCCATCCGCAAGGCCGCCGGCACCGGCAAGATCGGCGACGGCAAGATTTTCGTGACACCGGTCGAGCAGGCCGTCCGCATCCGTACCGGCGAGTCCGGCGCGGACGCACTGTGATGAAGGTTGGGGAAAGACCGATGATCCGTTCGTTCCGTTCGCTCGTGCCCGCGGGCGGGCTCCTGCCCGCCGCCGCCCTGCTGCTGGCGCCGGCGCTGGCGCTCGCCGCCGACGACAAGGCCAAGATCGATTCCGGCGACACCGCCTGGATGCTGACCTCGACGGCGCTGGTGCTGATGATGACCATCCCCGGCTTGGCGCTGTTCTACGGCGGCATGGTGCGCAAGAAGAACGTGCTCGCCACGGTGGCGCAGAGCTTCGCCGTGGTCTGCCTGGTCACCGTGCTGTGGCTGATCGCGGGCTACAGCCTCGCCTTCACCGCGGGCAGCACCGTGCTGGGGGGCGCGAGCCGCATCTTCATGGCCGGCCTCACGCTCGACAGTGTGCATGACCTCGCCAAGACGATTCCCGAATCGGTCTACATGTGCTTCCAGCTCACCTTCGCCATCATCACGCCGGCGCTGATCGCCGGCGCCTTCGCCGAGCGCATGAAGTTCTCGGCGATGCTGTGGTTCATCGGCCTGTGGTCGCTGGTGGTCTATGCGCCGATCGCCCATTGGGTGTGGGGCGGCGGCTTCCTCGGCGACTGGGGCGTGCTCGACTTCGCCGGCGGCACGGTGGTGCACATCAATGCCGGCGTGGCCGGCCTCGTCTGCGCCATGGTGCTGGGCAAGCGCAAGGGCTACGGCATCGAGAACATGGCACCGCACAATCTCGTGCTGTCGGTGATCGGCGCCTCGCTGCTCTGGGTCGGCTGGTTCGGCTTCAACGCGGGCTCGGCCGGCGCCGCCAACGGCTCGGCGGGCATGGCGATGGCGGTGACCCAGTTCGCGACGGCGGCGGCGGCGCTTACCTGGATGTTCGCCGAGTGGATGAGCCGCGGGAAGCCCTCGGTGCTGGGCGTCGTCTCGGGGGCCGTGGCGGGCCTGGTCGCGATCACGCCAGCCTCGGGCTTCGTCACCCCGACCGGCTCGCTGGTGATCGGCCTCGTGGCCGGCCTGGTCTGCTTCTGGGGCGCCACGGTGCTGAAGCACGCGCTGGGCTACGACGATTCACTCGACGCCTTCGGCGTGCACGGCGTCGGCGGCTTTGCCGGCGCCATCCTGACTGGCGTGTTCGCGGTCGAGGCGATCGGCGGCACCGGCAAGAAGGGCCTGATCGACGGCAATGCCGGCCAGGTCCTGACCCAGCTCTGGGGCGCGCTGGTCTGCATCGCCTGGTGCGCCTTGGCCACCTTCGTGATCCTCAAGATCGTCGACGCCCTGATCGGGCTGCGCGTCACGTCCGAGGAGGAAATCGAGGGCCTAGACATCAACCTGCACGGCGAGACCGTCCACTAAGCCCGTCGGCGCTCCT
>VBAF01000464.1 GCA_005884705.1 Alphaproteobacteria bacterium | reverse complement strand
GCCTACATGTTCACGGCCTCCTTGCCGCCCTCGATCGTCGCCTCGGTCCGCCAGGCGCTCAAGGTGGTGAAGGCGCGGCCCGAGCTGCGCAAGCAGCTCTGGGACAACGTGGCCACGCTCTATGACGGCCTCGCCGCCCAGGGCTTCAAGCTCGGCCCCCAGCACGGCCCGGTGGTCGGCGTGCACCTGCCCGACCGCATGACGGCGATCGGCTTCTGGCGCGCCATGCTCGACGCCGGCATCTATGTGAACGTCGCCGTGCCGCCGGCCACGCCCAACGGCGTGTCGCTGCTGCGCTGCTCGCTCTGCGCCGTGCACACCAAGGCGCAGCTCGATCACATGATCGAGGTGATGACCGGCATCGGCCGCCAGATGGGCGTGCTGACCCCCAAGCTCAAGGTCGTGGGCGGCAGCCGCTAGCGGCCGCATGTTCACCCTCGCGCATCTTTCCGACCCGCATCTGCCGATGCCGCCGGCGCGGCTCGGCCAGCTGCTGAACAAGCGCGCGACCGGCTACGTCAACTGGTGGCACCATCGCGTGCATCTTCATGTGCCGCAGGCGCTGGCCGGCATCGTGGCCGACATCAAGGCCCTGCATCCCGACCATATCGCGCTGACCGGCGACCTGGTGAACGTCGCCCTGCCGCAGGAATTCCGTCGCGCCGCCCAATGGCTCGCCGACTTCGGACCGCCCGACCGCATCACCGTCATCCCCGGCAACCACGACGTCTATGTCGCGACGCCGTGGGCCGACAGCCTCGGCCTGTGGGGCGCCTACATGGCGGGCGACGGGCAGCCGCCGGCGAGCGGCTTCGACGTCTTCCCGACCTTGCGCCGCCGCGACGGCATCGCCCTGATCGGCCTGTCGACCGGGGTGCCCAAGCCGCCGCTGCTGGCGACCGGCGATCTCGGTATCGAGCAGATCGCGCGCGCCGAGCGGCTGTTGGCGGAGACCGGTGCCGAGGGCCTGTGCCGCATCGTGCTGATCCACCATCCGCCACTCACCGACCAGTCGCGCTGGAAGCATCTCACCGATGCCGGCGCGTTCCAGGCGATGATCCGCCGGGTCGGCTGCGAGGCGATCCTGCACGGCCATAACCACCGCAGCGAGATCGCGCGCATCGCCGGGCCCGCCGGCGCGGTGCCGGTGCTCGGCGTCAGCTCGGCCTCGGCGGCGCGCGGCAGCAAGTACGGCCGCGCCCGCTATCACCTGATTCAGATCGAACGCGACGGCGCCGACTGGCGGCTCGAGGTGAAGATCCGGGCGCTCACCGACGACAACAGCGGCTGCGCGCCCGATGGCGACCTTGTGTTCCACAGTGGCGATCGCCTCGCCATGGTAGCCTGAGGCGATGGCAGCTTCCGATATCGTGGTCACGCCGGTCGACGGCAAGGCGGACCTCAAGGCCTTCATCCAGCTTCCGGTGCGGCTCTATGCCGGCCACAAGGGCTACATCGCGCACCTCAACGTCGAGCGGCAGGAAGCCTTCTCGCCCGCCAAGAATCCGCTGTTCAAGCATGTCGAGGTGCAGTTCTTCCTGGCCCGCCGCGCCGGCCGGGTGGTCGGCCGCATCACCGCCCAGATCGACCACGCCTATCTCGAACGCTACGCCGACGACACCGGCCATTTCGGCTGCCTGGTGGCGGAGGACGATCCGGCGATCTTCGCCGCCCTGTTCCGGGCGGCCGAGGATTGGCTGCGCGCCAAGGGCATGAAGCGCGCCACCGGGCCGTTCAGCCTGTCGGTCAACGAGGAGGTCGGGCTGCTGATCGACGGCTTCGACAGCCCGTCGATCCTGATGGTGCCCTACGATCCGCCCTATTCGGGCGCCCGGGTCGAGGCCAGCGGCTACGCCAAGCTCAAGGACGTGTTCTCCTACAACTACGACGTCCA
>VBAF01000463.1:3352-6842 GCA_005884705.1 Alphaproteobacteria bacterium | reverse complement strand
GAAATGGGGCGAGACGCCCTGCGCATTCGTCGTGCTGAAACCCGGCGCGACGGCCAGCGCCGACGACATCGTCAAGCACTGCCGGGCCAGTCTCGCGACCTACAAATGCCCACGCTACGTGGTGTTCCGCGACCTGCCGATGACCTCGACCGGCAAGGTCCAGAAGTTCGTGCTGCGCGACTGGGCCAAGGCGATCTGACACCATCGCGGCGCCACAATCGGCCGGTTATCTCCGGCCGAGCATGTCCGGCGAGAGCACGCTGATCGTCACCACCCGCACCGGCGTGCGCCCCCTGGGCGTGCGCGGGGAGCCGCTGCACAACTGGGCGAGCCTGTTGCGGAGCGCGATCCGCCGGCGCCTGGGCGACGCCACCGCCGACATGCTGGCCGATCCGCAACTGCACGAGGACGGCTACATCGAGCTGCGCGACCGCTCCAAGGACATCATCATCTCGGGCGGCGAGGACATCTCGACCATCGAGGTCGATTGGCGCGACGCTCTCGGTCGCCGGCGCCGGCGAGGAAAGCGGCATGATCGGCCGTTCGCTGCAGCTTGCCGCCCGCAAGCCCGCCGAGTCCTTCGTCTTCCTGGTCGGCGGCCGTCCCGTGGTCGTGTGCTGGGGCTACGAGAAGGAAGCCGCCGCAAGCCTGATGGCCCCGGCGCTGCCGCGCCTGCCCGAGCGCCGCTCGGTGCTCGACGCGCCGGCGCCGCGGCCGATGCTGCCGGTCCGCGCGACGCCGCGCACGATCCCGTGGTTGCGCACCCTGCTGCTCGCCCTGCCGCTGCTGCTCCTGCTGGCCGGCGGCATGTGGCTGCTGCGCGAACTGCTGCCGGCCGATCCCGACACCGCGCTGGCGACGCGCGAGGGACCGCCGGCCCCACCTGCCCCGCCGCCGCCCGCCGATCCGCTGCCCGCCATCAAGGCGTCGCTATCGACCGAAGAGGCGCGCGCCAAGGCGCTGCAGCTAGAACTCGCGACGATCCAGGGTGAGTTGAAAAAGCGCGTGGCCGACTGCCGGCCGCCGGAGCCTCCCAAAGAGCCGCCCAAGCCGCCCCAGATTGCCAATGCGGTGCCGCCGCCCCAGCCCAAGGCCGCGGCGCCGCCACCGCCGCAGCCGCAGCAGCCGGCCGATAGACGGATGCGAATCCCGACGACGCCAACCCGCGATTTCTCCTTCATGGCAGGCTGCTGGCGCACCGACCCGTTCAAGCACGAGCGGGTGCAGATGCAAGCCGGCGTCTCGTCATATTGCTTCGACGCCAACGGCAACGGCAGCCTCGAATGGCGGCGTGGCCGCACCGCCTGCCGGACACGCGCGCGCGCCGTGTTCAACGGCCCCAACCTGGCGCTGCGCGACAACGACACGACCTGCAACGACGGCTCGCACTGGTATGCCGACCAGCTCGTGTGCCAGCGCGGCGCCGACAACGTCGCCGACTGCTATGGCCGCTCGCAGGGCGCGTTCGGTCCGACCTCGTGGATCGTGAACCTGCACCGCGTCAACTGAGCGCGTCGGCGCGCGAACGCAAAGGCGCCGCACGCAGCCGATCAGGGCCGCAGCGCGCGCCTGCGCCTGGTTTCAATTCTGTCGGGGTGGCTAGTGGGGCTTGGTTTGGACGACCAACCGGGAGATCTCGTCCTTGATCCGGAGCTTTCGCTTCTTGAGGCTGCAGATCGTGTCGTCGTCGGGGTAGGGTCGGGAATTTTCTTCATCGAGTGCATGCTCGAGAGATGCATGCTTGGCCTTCAGCGCTTCGATGTGGTCGACGGTGCTCATCGGGAGAACCTCCACAGCTCGTTGGCGATAACCCTTATGTGACTCCTCGGCGCGCCAGAATCAACCTCTCTCCCGCCCCTGTGCACAAATCTATAGGATAGGGTCAGCATGGCTGACCCAGCGCGTCTGATCGTAGGGATTTCCGGCGCTTCGGGCGTGATCTACGGCGTGCGCCTGTTGCAGGCGCTGAAAGCGTTGCCGGTAGAGACGCACTTGGTGATGACGCGCACCGCCGAGGTGACGCTGGCGCACGAAACCGACCTCAAGGTAAGCGACGTGCGGCGGCTCGCGGACGTGGCATTCCGCATTGACGATCTCGCGGCGGCGATTTCGAGCGGAAGTTACCGGACGATCGGGATGATCGTGGCTCCCTGCTCTATGCGCAGCCTCGGCGAGATTGCTCACGGCATCACCAGCAACCTGCTGACGCGAGCCGCCGACGTCGTTTTGAAGGAACGCCGACGATTGGTATTGGTTGCGCGCGAGACCCCGCTCCACGCCATTCATTTGCGCAACATGACGACGCTCGCCGAGATGGGCGCGATCATCGCCCCGCCGGTGCCGGCTTTCTACAACCGGCCCAAGACATTGGATGACATTGTTGATCATACGGTCGGGCGACTCCTCGACCTGTTCGATCTCGACACCGGCACGGTCAAGCGCTGGAACTAAGCCGTGACACCGACTGTGCGGTCGATCTCCGCGCGCGTCAGGATGGGGAAGCAAGCCGCCATCAGTGCCGCCACCGAGTGCCGGTCCTGGGCGTCCGGCACCACGCCGAGGCAAACCGCATAGACGCCGAGATTGCCGACCGCCGCCCTGAGCCGCTTCTCGACCGGGCGGTCGCGGTCGGCCGGCGGGGCGTAGAGGCTGGCGAGCTTGAGCTGCTCGGCATGCTCGGCCGCGAGCTCGGCATCGGCGACGCGGCGGCGAGCGGCATCGACCGTCTCGGGCAGGGCCTCGAGCCAGGGCTTGTCCTTCAGTAGCCGCCGGACCTGGCGCAGCGGTCGCACGATCTCGGCCTGCCAGACGTCGCTCACCCGCAGGATGGCGCGCAGGCGCTCGGCGGTCAGGGTCGGCCGGCCGGAGGCGCCGAGCCAGCAGCAGAACAGCAGGACGTTTACATCACAGCCGCGGCGCTCCTGCAGATCCAGGCACGCCTCGGCCACCCCTTCGCCGGCATAGAGCTCGAGCGAGAAGTTCCAGAACGGGTGGGGCAGGAAATCCGACATGCTTGCTTGGCTTCGGCGGGCCGAAGGGGTACACGGCGCAAAGCCGATGAGCAACGACACCGACCCGCTGGACGTCGAGGCGATCAAGGCCAAGTTGGAGGTCTTGAGGAGCGAGCATCGCGACCTCGACGAGGTGATCGACCGCCTGATCGAGCGCGCCCCCTTCGACCAGCTCCAGCTGCAGCGCCTGAAAAAGCGCAAGCTTGGGCTGAAGAACCAGATTACAAAGCTGGAAAGCCAGCTTATCCCCGATATCATCGCCTGAGAGACGGATGGCCAAAGCGAACAAGACCCACCCCCCTCAGAAGGCCGTGGTCGGCCTGATCATGGGCAGCCAGTCGGACTGGGCGACCCTGAAGCACACCGCCGACACGCTCGAGGCGCTGGGCGTGCCGTTCGAGACCAGGATCGTCTCGGCCCATCGCACGCCCAAGCGAATGGCGGCCTATGCCGA
Organism: Alphaproteobacteria bacterium; assembly: GCA_005884705.1. Classification (GTDB taxonomy): domain Bacteria; phylum Pseudomonadota; class Alphaproteobacteria; order Reyranellales; family Reyranellaceae; genus Reyranella. The sequence goes on along the minus strand of VBAF01000463.1, from coordinate 3,377 downwards.
GGGCGCCCAGAAGCGCGGGCTGAAG
>VBAF01000463.1:841-3320 GCA_005884705.1 Alphaproteobacteria bacterium | reverse complement strand
GACCAGCCTGCCGGTGCTGGGCGTGCCGGTCGAAAGCCAGGCGTTGAAGGGCATGGACAGCCTTCTTTCCATCGTCCAGATGCCGGCCGGCGTGCCGGTCGGCACGTTGGCGATCGGCCGTTCCGGGGCAATCAACGCCGCGCTTTTGGCGGCCTCCATCGTCGGTCTTGGCGACGCCAAGATTGCAGCAGCGCTGGCCGGATGGCGGGCCCGGCAGACCGCTGCGGTGGCCAAGGCACCGTCGGACGAACCGGCGCATCGCTAGCCATGGCGGACAAAGTTATCCCGCCGGGATCGACCATCGGCATCCTGGGCGGCGGGCAGTTGGGCCGCATGACGGCGCTGGCCGCGGCGCGACTGGGCTATCGCGCGCTGGTCTATTCACCGGAAGCCGATTCGATCGCGGGCCAGGTAACCGCCCATGTCCAGGGCGAGTACGACGACAGCGCAGCCCTCGCCCGCTTCGCCGGCCGGGTCGACGTCATCACCTACGAATTCGAGAACGTGCCCGAGGCGACCGTGGGCGCCTGCGAGCGCCACAAGCCGGTGCGGCCGGGCGTGCGGCCGATCCACTTCGCCCAGCACCGGCTGCGCGAGAAGGAGTTCTTCCGCAAGGCCGGGCTCGGCACCGCCGACTACCAGCCGGTCGGCTGCGCGGCCGACCTCGACAAGGCGACGGCGCTGCCCGGCATCCTCAAGACCTGCACCGAGGGCTATGACGGCAAGGGCCAGATCCGGGTCGCCTCGAAGGCCGAGCTGGCGGCAGCCTGGGAGAAGCTCGGCCGGCGCGACTGCATCCTCGAGGCGCTGGTCGATTTCCAGTGCGAGGTCTCGGCCATCGTGGCGCGCGGGCTGGACGGCGAGACCCGCTGCTTCCCGATCGGGCGGAACGAGCATCGCGACGGCATCCTGCGCACCACCACGGTGCCCTCGGGCCTGCCGGCGGCAACCCTGAAGGAAGCCGAACGGCTGGGCGTGCAGCTCGCCGACAGCCTCGAGCTCACGGGCCTGGTGGCGCTGGAGATGTTCGTCACCCGGGACGGTCGCGTGCTCGCCAACGAGATGGCGCCCCGGCCACACAATTCAGGCCACTGGACGATCGACGCCTGCGCCACCAGCCAGTTCGAGCAGCTGGTGCGGGCGATCTGCGGCCTGCCGCTCGGCGCGGTCGACGTGCTGGCCCCGTCGCGCATGGCAAACCTGATCGGCGAGGAGGCCGACGACTGGCGGCGCTATCTTGCCGATCCGACGGCGCGGCTGCATCTCTACGGCAAGGCCAAGGCGCGGCCCGGCCGCAAGATGGGTCACGTCACCTACGTGTTGCCGAACGCCTCGATCCCAAGGAGCTGAGGTCGGCCTTCCACTTCTCGAAGCGCATGACGTCGTCGATCCGGCGGTCGAGGAAGCTCCAGGTCGCCGCGTTGCCCTCCGAGCGGTCGTTCAGCCAGTAGAGCAAGGTCGAGCTGAACACGCCCGCGAGGGTCGCGCGCTTGGTGTAGAAGTTGAAATCGGCGCTGGTGTCGCCGGCGGCGTACCAGATCGCGTCGACGGTACGGTACAGGAGCTTGAGCGCCAGCGGCGCGTTGAACGGCAGGGCCAGCAGCGCAAGCCCGCGGCGGACCGACTCCTTGCCGCCGACCGTGTTCTCGACGCGCAGGCGAACGGCGAGCTTGATGCGCTCGCGAATGCGCAGCGACATCACCCCGGCATTCTCGAGGCCGGCGACGGTGCGCTGGTCGGCCCGCGCCGAGAGATACGCCAGTACCTCGACCGGCCCGCCGGGAAACAGCCGTTCGGCGTCGGGGCCGGCCGCCACCTGGTCGGCGGCGGCGCGCAGCGCGGTGTGGCTCCAGCTCGAGAAGGCGGCCTCGCCGGCCAAGGCGTCCGCCAGCCGGTCGCGGAGGGCGAAATCGGGGTCCGAATCGGTCATCCGGCGAGTTCCATCAGACACATATATGCCTCTGGCCGGGGCTTCCCAAGGGCGGGGGCCTATGATACCACCGCGACCTCGAATTCGGCCCCGGGGACCCCTCCGGGGCCCTTCAGCTTGAAGGGAAGCGATCGAAGTGCAGGTTCTCGTCCGCGAAAACAATGTCGATCAGGCGCTGCGCGTTCTGAAGAAGAAGATGCAGCGCGAGGGTATCTTCCGCGAGATGAAGCTCCGTCGCAATTACGAGAAGCCCTCCGAGCGCCGCGCCCGCGAGCGGGCCGAAGCGATCCGTCGCACCCGCAAGCTGATGCGCAAGCGCATGGAGCGCGAGGGCTACTAGGCCTTCCGCCTCCCGACTTCAGAATGAGACCATGACCCCCGGCATCACCGGGGGTTTTGTTTTGAGATCCGTAAGCGGAGTTGCGCCGAGGGCGACTGACCGCGAAGAAGACGCGATAGCCGCGCGCTGCGTGCGTCCTTAAGATACCGAGCGTGAAAACGATCCTGCCGCGGCTCACCGCCCTCCTCGCCCTCCTGGTCGCCGCCGAC
>VBAF01000463.1:0-821 GCA_005884705.1 Alphaproteobacteria bacterium | reverse complement strand
CGGACGAAGTCCGCTTTCGGCTGATCAACGGCACCGACTTCCCGATCCGGGCGGTGGTGCTGTCGCAGGCCAACCTCGCCGCCTGGGGCCCCAACGTGCTGAGCGCGCCCTCGATCAAGCCGGGCGACGCCCGCGAGGTCGTGGTCAAGGGCGTCTTCGTCGACTGCAACATCGACATGAAGGTGACCTTCGACATCAACGCGTCGGAGCCGATGTGGCAGTACCTCGACGTCTGCCAGCTCAAGAGGATCCGGCTGCGCTTCGACCAGATGAGCGGCGTCACCACCGCGGCCTACGAGGAATGACCGCCTAGCGGTGCATGGTCAGTTGAGCCCGTACAGCCGCGCCACGTTGTCGTGCACGATCTTCTTCTGCACCGACGGCGAGAAGGCGGCGAGGTTCTGCTCGAGCGTCGCCCGCGAGTTGGGCCACAGGCAATCGGGGTGCGGATAGTCGGCGCCCCAGATGATGTTGTCCTCGCCGATCAGCGGCACGATCGGCTCGAGGTACTTGTCCTGCTGGTAGGTGACGTAGCCCTGGCGGCGGAAATAGTCGCTGGGCTTCAGCTTGAAGCCGAGCGCGCGGGCGCGGTCGTGGTACTCGGTGTCGAGCCGGTCGAACACGTAGGGCAGCCAGGTCACGCCCGACTCGCCCAGCACGAAGTTGAAGTCGGGATATTTCTCGCAGGCGCCCGAGGCGAGCAGCGAGACCAGCACCTCCATGGTGTCGAGCTGGAACAGCGCCGAGCGCACCAGCCGGTGCTGCACGGCATATTCCTTCTCCATCTCCGGCGTGTCGGGCGCACGCACGTTCTTGAAGCC
>VBAF01000462.1 GCA_005884705.1 Alphaproteobacteria bacterium | reverse complement strand
AGCGGCTGCAGCAGGGTCGGCGTCAGGTAGATCGGCACCTGCACGGCGGCGATGAACAGGAAGATGTCGGGATCGGCGGTCACCGGCAGCACCGCCATCAGGAGCGCATTGTGCCGGCCGGCCGAGCAGTAACCCGCGGTGAGCGCGGTGCGGCGATCGAGGAACGGCAGGGTGCCCAGCGCCATCACCAGGTTGGCGAGGATCATGCCGGCGAAGGCGCCGCCGACGAAGCCGGCGAGCTTGATTGGCTCGGCGTGGGCGCGCGCCACGATGCCGTCCATCAGCGGGATGGCGAAGACGATCAGCACGACCACCGAGCAGCCGTCGATCTTGACGAGGTTGTGGCGCAGCCTGTCGCGGCCGAGCCAGGCGCCGATCGCGGCAGCGCCGACCGCGGCTGTTGCGACGATGCCGGCGAGCCGCAGGCTGAGGTCGAGGACGCTGAGCTTGAGGTCGAGCCCGAGCAGCCACAGCGCGAGCGGCGGCAGGGTGAAGGGCACCAGGAAGTTGGTGATCAGCGAGACCAGCAGCGTGAGCGACTGATCGAGCCGCAGGAAGCCCGCCGTCGTCGCCGCCGAGATGATGCCGGGCGCCATGGCGCTGAGGCAGAGCGCCGCCACCAGGCCGGGCCACAGGCCGAGCCCCTGCCAGACCGGCCAGACGACCAGCGGCACCAACAGCAGGTTGGCGACAGAGAGCGCAATCGCGAGGCCCGGCCGCATCAGGAGCGTGCGCACGCGCGCCCAGTCGGTGCGCAGCAGCGCGAACATCAGCAGCAAGATCGCGAGCGGGCCGACCAGCGGGCGCATCGCCGCCGCGAGATCCTGGAACACGATGCCGACCACGAGCGAGAAGGGCAGCAGCGCCGTCGCATGCCGGCCCATGCGCCGCAGAACGCGATCCAGCAGGTCCATTGCCGGCACCTTATCACAGGCTAGAGTGCGGCATGATTCTCCGCTTCCTGCTGGTTCTCTTGCTCGCAACGGCACCGGCGTTCGCGCAACCCCAGCCGGTGCCCGACTGCACCGTCGACGTCGCGGTGAGCGAGCAGCTCGCGCTCGACATCGTCTATCGCTGCCGCGCGAGCGGGCCGCTCTCCTTCGAGTCGGTCGGCGAACGGACGGCGCCGTATGTCCGCGAGGCGCCGGCCGGTCGCCTCGATCCGGTCAACGGGCTGGTCGAGGCGCGCTACCGCTTCGACCTGTCGGGATTCGCGCGCGCCATCAACTCGCCGGCGGAAGGCATCCAGCGCGGGCGGGGTGTGCTGGCGCCGCTCGGCGCCTGGCTGCTCGAGCCGCGCGGCTACCAGAAGGTGCCGACCATCGACATCCGCGTGGTGACCCCGGCGGACATGCTGTTCGCGAGCGGCCTGCCGCGCGTCGGCGATGCCTGGCGGCTCGCCAACGCGACAGTGCACTTCGCCGGCTATGCCGCGATCGGCAAGCTCGAGCTGCACGAGCTGGCGGTGCCGGCGGTCGGCAGCCTGCGCGCCTCTCAACCGAACAGTGGGCAGGCGACGAAGGACGGCGTGCTGCGGCTCGCCCTGCTCGAGGGTTTCGCCGAGGCGGCGCGGCCGCAGATCGTCGACTGGGTCAAGCGCACAATCGAGGCCGAGTCCAACTACTGGCACGGCTTCACCGCCGACCAGATGCTGGTCGGGCTGGTGCCGATGCCGCGCACCGGCGTCGGCTTCGGCCGCACCCAGCCGGGCGGCGGCGTCACCATCATGATGGGGCTGGGCGAGTCGATCGATTCCCGCCGCCTGTTCAACGACTGGGTGCTGGTGCACGAGCTGATCCATTCCGGCATGCCGTTCATCCGCGGCCGCGGCAGCTGGTTCATGGAGGGCTCGGCGACCTACATCGAGCCGATCATCCGCGCCCGCGCCGGCTGGAAGACGGAGGAAGAGGTCTGGATGGAATGGCTGCGCGACATGCCCCAGGGCGAGGGCGTGTTCGCGCGCGGACTCTCCCAAGCCAGCGGGCGCGAGAACTACTGGGGCGGCGCGATCTTCATGCTGCTGGCAGATCTCGCCATCCGCCGCGACAGCGACGGCGCCAAAGGCCTGGAGGATTGCATCGCCGGCGCCCTGTGGCGCGGGCTGGGCGGCGCCGACCGGGTCGGCATGGACACCTACGCCCAGGCGTGCGACGCGGCGACCGGCACCAAGGCGATGAGCGCGCTGCTCGACCGACATTTCCACAACGCCCAGCCGGTCGAGCTCGCGGCGCTGTGGAAGGAGCTCGGCGTGGCGCTGGTCGGCGGCCGCATCGTGCTCGACGATTCGGCGCCGCAGGCCAAGTGGCGCAAGATGATCGTCATGGGCCCGCCGGCGCAGCCGCCGCGGCACGTCAAGCGTCCGTGGGAATC
>VBAF01000079.1 GCA_005884705.1 Alphaproteobacteria bacterium | reverse complement strand
TTCGCCGTCAATCCCGCGCTCGGCGCCGGCCGGATCGGCGCTGTCGAGCAGCAGCCGCGTCGGCAGGCGCGGTGGCGGCAGCTTGAAGGTGCAGTCGTCGGCCGTCGGATTGAAGAAACAGGTCACGATCGGCACGCTGCTGTCGGCGTCCGCCGCGGCGCGCCGCAACACCATCGTGCGCTCCTGCGGATTGTTCCAGGCTTCCGGCGAGAGGACCTGGCCGTCCTCGTCGAACCAGGCGATGTCGAGGACGCCCGGCGCCGGCTGGTCCTTGCCGTGCAGGAAGGTGGGACAGCGCAGCACCGGATAACGATGGCGCAGGCCGATCACGCGCGCGGCAAAGTCGGCGAGCCGGCGGCCCTCGTCGCGTTCGACCAGGCTCCAGTCGATCCACGAGGTCTCGTTGTCCTGGGCGTAGGCGTTGTTGTTGCCGCTCTGGCTGCGGCCGAACTCGTCGCCGGCCAGCAACATCGGCGTGCCCTGGGCGAGAAAAATCGTCGCCAGCATCGCGCATTGCAGGCGAAACCGGGTCTGCTCGATGGCCGGATCGTCGGTCGGACCCTCGACGCCCCAGTTGGCCGAGAAATTCTCGGCGTGACCGTCCTTGTTGTCCTCGCCGTTGGCCTCGTTGTGGCGCTCGGCATAGCTCACCACGTCGCGCAAGGTGAAGCCGTCATGGCTCGCGACATAGTTGATCGAGGCCCACGGCCTGCGTCGCCGGCGGTCGAACATCTCGCTGGAACCGGCCAGCCGTGCCGCGAAGTCCGAGCGCTGGCCCTCGTCGCCGCGCCAGTAGCGGCGCACGCCGTCGCGGAAGCGGTCGTTCCATTCGGCCCATCCCGGCGGATGGTTGCCCAGCTGGTAGCCGCCGGGACCGGGATCCCACGGTTCGGAGATCAGCTTCACCTTGGACAGCACCGGGTCCTGGCCGATCGCGTCGAAGAAGCCCGAGCCGGGATCGAAGCCGTAGCCCTCGCGGCCGAGGATGGTGCCGAGGTCGAAGCGGAATCCGTCGACATGGAACGAGTTGACCCAGTAGCGCAGCGAATCCATCACCATCCGCAGCACGCGCGGGTGCGACAGGTTCATCGTGTTGCCGGTGCCGGTGTCGTTGATGTAGTGGCGCTGATTGTCGGGAACCAGGCGGTAGTAGCTGGCATTGTCGAGCCCGCGGAACGAAAGCGTCGGGCCGAACTCGTTGCCCTCGGCGGTGTGGTTGTAGACGACGTCGAGGATGAGCTCGATGCCGGCGGCGTGCAGGCGGCGCACGGCGATGCGCATGTCGTCGGCAGTGCCGTCGGACAGATAGCGCGGCTCGATCGAGAAGAAGTTGAGCGTGTTGTAGCCCCAGTAGTTGCGCAGCTCCTTCACCAGCAGGTGGCCATCCTGCAGGAAGGCATGGATCGGCAGCAGCTCGACGGTGGTGACACCGAGCCGCCGCAAATGTTCGATGATGGCGGGGTCGGCCAGGCCGGCGAAGGTGCCGCGCTCGCGCGACCGCAGATCGGGGCGCAGATGGGTGAGGCCCTTGAGATGCGCCTCGTAGATCACCGTGTCGGCCCACGGCACACTGGGCGCCCGGTCGTCGCCCCAATTGAAGTCGTCGGAGACCACCATGCCCTTGGCGACGCCGGGCGCGCTGTCGCGGCGGTCGAGCGAGAGGTCGCCGCGCGGCGAGTTCACACGATAGCCGAACATCGCCTCGGAGCTGCGGATCTCGCCGACGATGCGGCGGGCATAGGGGTCGAGCAGCAGCTTGTGCGGGTTGAAGCGATCGCCGTGCTGCGGCTCGTAGGGGCCGTGCGCGCGATAGCCGTAGACCAGGCCGGGCCGCGCGCCCGGCAGGTAGCCGTGCCAGACCTCGTCGGTGCATTCGGGCAGGGTGAGGCGAGTGACTTCGCGCCGGCCCCCCGGATCGAACAGGCAGAGGTCGATGCGATGGGCGTTGGCCGAGAAGACGGCGAAGTTGATGCCGAGCCCGTCCCAGGTCGCACCGAGCGGATTGGGACTGCCCGGCAGCAGCTTATCGGGAAAGGGCGCCATCAACCGTCGGCGCGCAGCATGATGGTGGCGAGCGGCGGCAGGGTAAGTTCGAGGGACTGCGCCTCGCCGTGCGCCGGCGCGGGCGTGGTCGCCGCGCCGCCGTCATTGCCGAGGTCGCTGCCGCCATAGAAGCGCGAATCGGTGTTGGCGATCTCGCGCCACAAGCCGGCGCGCGGTACGCCGATGCGATAGTGGTGGCGCGGCGCGGGCGTCATGTTGCAGATCACCAGCACCGGCGGGTCGTCCGGCTCGCCTTGCCGCAGGAAGGCGAAGACGGAGTTGGCGCGATCGTCGCCGACCAGCCAGCGGAAGCCCTCGGCGGACGCGTCGCGGCGGTGCAGGGCGGGCTCGCGGCGATAGAGCTGGTTGAGGTCGCGCACCAGGCGCTGGATGCCGGCATGGTGGGGATCGTCGAGCAGGAACCAGTCGATCTCGCCGTCGTGGTTCCATTCGCGCTCCTGGGCGATCTCGCCGCCCATGAACAGCAGCTTCTTGCCGGGATGGCTCCACATGAAGCCGAAATAGGCGCGCAGGTTGGCGAACTTCTGCCAGCGGTCGCCCGGCATGCGGCCGATCAGCGAACCCTTGCCGTGCACCACCTCGTCGTGGCTGAGCGGCAGGATGAAGCGCTCGGAGAAGCCGTAGAGCAGGCCGAAGGTCAGGTCGTCGTGGTGGTATTGGCGGTGGATCGGATCGCGCTCCATGTAGCGCAACGTGTCGTGCATCCAGCCCATGTTCCATTTGTAGGCGAAGCCGAGACCGAGCTCGGAGACCGGCTGGGTGACGCCGGGCCAGGCTGTCGATTCCTCGGCGATCACCACGGCGCCGGCGCAGCGCTCCTGCACCACGGCGTTGAGATGGCGCAGGAAGTCGATCGCCTCGAGATGCTCGCGGCCGCCGTAGATGTTGGGCACCCAGTCGCTGCCGCGGCTGTAGTCGCGGTAGAGCATCGAGGCGACGGCATCGACGCGCAGCCCGTCGACGTGGAAGTGCTCCAGCCAATGCAGGGCGCTCGCGATCAGGAAGCCCTGCACCTCGCGGCGGCCGAAATTGTAGATGTAGGTGTTCCAGTCGCGATGGAAGCCCTCGCGCGGATCGAGATGCTCGTAGAGCGCGGTGCCGTCGAAGCGGGCCAGCCCATGCGCATCGGTCGGGAAATGCGCCGGCACCCAATCGAGGATGATGCCGAGCCCGGCGGCATGCGCACGGTCGACGAAGCGGGCGAAGCCCTCGGGCGAGCCGTAGCGGCCGGTCGGCGCGAACAGGCCGAGCGGCTGGTAGCCCCACGAGCCGCCGAACGGATGCTCGGTGATCGGCAGCAGCTCGAGATGGCTGAAGCCCATGTCGACGGCGTAGGGGATCAGCCGGTCGGCCATGTCGTCCCAGCTCTGGCTCGCCCGCATCCAGGAGCCGGCATGCACCTCGTAGACCGCAATCGGCGCGTCCTTGGCGTGGCGGCGGGCGCGCCCGGCCATCCAGTCGGCGTCGTGCCAGTCGAACGGCTCGGGCGAGGCGACGATCGAGGCGGTGGCGGGCGGCGGCTCGGCCTGCTTGGCGAGCGGATCGGCCTTCTGCGGCAGCGGCACGCCGCCCGCACCCACAATGTCGAACTTGTAGCGCGCGCCGGGCGCCAGCCTCGGCACGAACAGCTCCCACACGCCGGCCGGATAGCGCAGCCGCATCGGATGGCGCCGCGAATCCCAGGCGTTGAAGTCGCCAACGACGGCGACGCGTGCGGCGTTGGGCGCCCACACCGCGAAGCCCACGCCGGGCACGCCCTGGAAGGTCTGGGCGTTGGCACCCAGCACCTTGGCCATCTCGAAATGGCGGCCCTCGTTGAACAGATGCAGGTCGAGATCGCCGAGCAACGGGCCGAAGGAGTACGGATCCTCGGTCTCCTGGACTCCGCCGGGCCATTGGATGCGCAGCAGATAGGGCGCGCGATCGACCACGGTGCCTTCGAAGAAGCCTTCGGGCTGCATTGTCGCCTCGAGCTTGCCGATCATCGCGCGGTCGCTCCGGCGCAACACCTCGACGCCCTGCGCGCCCGGCAGAAAGGCGCGGATCACCCGGCCGGCCGAGCTGTCGCGCGGGCCCAGCACCTTGAACGGATCGCCGTGCCGGCCATGCGCCAGCGCCTCGGCCTCCGGCGTCGCCAACGTCGAGAGCGCCGCGCGCGCCATCAGCCGACGCTCCGGGTTTCTTCGCCCAGGATGCGGCCCATCAGCCGATGCAGGCCGTGCAGCGGGATGGTGAGCCAGGCCGGCCGATTCGACGCCTCGTAGACCAGCTCGTAGGCCGCCTTCTCGAGCATGAAGAAGTTCAGCACGTCGATGTTGTCGAGGCCGGGCAGGCCCGCCGCGCCGGCGCGATAGGCCTCGAGGAAGGCCTCCTGCGCGCCGTCGCGCAGGCGCTTGATGAACTTGGCGCGCGTCGCCTCCGGCAAGGGCGCGGAGGTCGGCGTCTTGGGATCGAGCGTGGTCGCCACGGCATAGTCAAGCGAGCGCATCAGGCCGGCCACGTCGACCAGCGGACTCATCTTGGCACGGCGTTCGGCGAGCGAGCGGCCGGGCTCGCCCTCGAAGTCGATGATGTAGGCGTCGCCGCTCGCCACCAGGACCTGGCCGAGATGGAAATCGCCATGGATGCGGCTCACCAGCCCGCCGGTGGCGGATTGCGCCAGGCTCTTCATTGCCGCCGTCAGAGCGTCCTTGTTCTGGGTCAGGGCGGCGACGGCGGTGTCGTCGGATTCGTTCTCGCCGGGCTTGAGTGCGACAATGATGTCGAAGGCCTTGTCGACCAGCTTGAGCGCACGCTCGATCCAGCGCGTCACGTCCGCGGCGGTCGCGATGCGCGGCTGGAAGGCGTCGTCCTCGGTGTCGCGCGCCAGCACCAGGTGCATGGCCGCGAGCTGCCGACCGATGGTGGCGGCGAAGGCCTGGTAGTCCTCGACATTGTCGGCGCGGGCTTCGACGGCGGCCTCGTGCGTGGCGAGGTCGTCGACCGCGCGCTTGAACATGTTGAGCGTCCAGACCCAGCCGTCGCCCTGGTTGCGGATGAAGCGCTGGGCGACCGCCAGAGAATGGCGCTCGCCCTGCCGGTCGATGCGGGTCACCTCGCCCAGCAGGGTGGGCGAGTTGGTGAAGCCATGCGCCGTCAGATAGCGACCCATCTCCGCCTCGGGATGCTCGCCCTGGATGACGCGGCGGAAGATCTTGAGCATCACCGCATCATCGACGATCAGCGAGCTGTTGGACTGCTCGGCCGAGATCCAGCTCACCGGCGCGTCGGGCTTCGGGGTCAGGATCTCCTCCTGGCCGGGCATCGGCTGGAACACGATGCGGCCCTCGTCGGTGTCGACCTCAGACCGGCCGGCCAGCGCCTTCAGCATCTGCAGGGCAAACGACTGCAGCGCGAAGGCGTCGGTCAACAGGCCGACCCGCCGGCCGCGCCGCACCCGCGACAGCGCAAGCTGCGTCGGCAGCGGCGCCGCGGGCTCTTCTTCCCACAGGATCGACAAGGGCATCTGCCAGCGCTGCGTGGCGCCGTCGATGCGGGTCTCGATCTCGGCCAGCAGCAGCTCGCGATCGCCGCCGGGCAGTTGTGCCGTATAGGCGATGCGCACCGCCTCGATGCCGTGGCCCTTGGCCGAGAACCAGCGGCGCTTGGCGAGATAGGCGGGCAGCGCGTCATGCTCCAGAACGCTGCTCGCCGCCGGTTGCTTCAGGCCGGCGCCGAGCGTATCGCGGACCACCAGCGTCACATAATCGGGCATCGGCTCGGGCATCGGCGTGTGCCACGACGGCGCGTCGCTCTCCTTGGCGAGGACGAACCAGTAGAAGCCGTACGGGGCGAGCGTCAGCAGATAGCTGAGCTGGCCGATCGGCGGAAACACCGAGCCGCCGTTCAGCTCGATCGGCACCCGGCCGACGAACTCCGAGAGATCGAGCTCGACCGCCTGCGGCGTGCGCGAGACGTTGGCGACGCACAGGATCGTCTCGTTCTGGTCCTCGCGCAGATAGGCCAGAACCTTGCGGTTCTTCGGGTAGAGGAAGCGCAGCGTACCGCGGCCGAAGGCGGCGTGGCTGCGGCGCACCGTCAGCATGCGCCGCATCCAGTGCAGCAGCGAGAAGGGATCGCGCGACTGCGCCTCGACGTTCACCGTCTCGTAGCCGTAGAGCGGGTCCTGGATGGTCGGCAGCGCCAGCGCGTTCCAGTCGGCGCGCGAGAAGCCACCGTTGCGGTCGGGCGACCATTGCATCGGCGTGCGCACGCCGTCGCGGTCGCCGAGCCGGATGTTGTCGCCCATGCCGATCTCGTCGCCGTAATAGATCACCGGCGTGCCGGGCATCGAGAGCAGCAGGCAGTTCATCAGCTCGATGCGGCGGCGGTCGCGCTCGAGCAATGGGGCGAGGCGTCGGCGGATGCCGAGATTGATGCGGGCGCGGCGGTCGGTGGCGTAGGTCTGCCAGAGATAGTCGCGCTCCGAATCGGTCACCATCTCGAGCGTCAGCTCGTCGTGGTTGCGCAGGAAGATCGCCCACTGGCAGTTGTCGGGGATCTGCGGCGTCTGGCGCATGATGTCGGTGATCGGGAAGCGGTCCTCGCGGGCCAGCGCCATGTACATGCGCGGCATCAGCGGGAAGTGGAACGCCATGTGGCATTCGTCGCCGTCGCCGAAATAGTCCTTGGTGTCCTCCGGCCACTGGTTGGCCTCGGCCAGCAGCAGGCGGTCGGGATAGGTGCGGTCGAGCTCGGCGCGGATTTTTTTCAAGACCTCGTGGGTCTCGGGCAGGTTCTCGTTGTTGGTGCCCTCGCGCTCGACCAGGTAGGGCACCGCGTCGAGCCGCAGCCCGTCGACGCCCAGATCGAGCCAGAAGCGCATCACGCCCAGCACCGCCTCGAGAACCTTCGGATTGTCGAAATTGAGGTCGGGCTGGTGCGCATAGAAGCGGTGCCAATAGTAGGCCTTGGCCTCGCCATCCCAGGTCCAGTTCGAGCGCTCCGAATCGATGAAGATGATGCGGGTGCCCTGGTACTTCTGGTCGGTGTCGGACCAGACGTAGAAGTTGCGCGCGGCCGAGCCGGGCTTGGCACGGCGGGCGCGCTGGAACCACGGATGCTGGTCGGAGGTGTGGTTGATCACCAGCTCGGTGATCACGCGGATGCCGCGCTTGTGGGCCGCGGCGATGAACTTCTTGACGTCGGCCAGGGCGCCGTACTCGGGATGGACTCCGGTGTACTCGGCGATGTCGTAGCCGTCGTCGCGCCGCGGCGAAGGATAGAACGGCAGAAGCCACACCGTGTTGACGCCGAGATCGGCGATGTAGTCGAGCTTGGAGAGCAGGCCGGGGAAGTCGCCGATGCCGTCGTCGTTGGCGTCGAAGAACGACTTCACGTGCAGCTGGTAGATGATCGCGTCCTTGTACCAGAGCTGTTCGGCGGCCAGCAGGCGGGCCAGTTCGGGCGACGGCGCATTCATGCCGCAGCTCCCTCCTCGGGGAACAGGCGCCACAGCACGAAGGGCTGTTGCGCCGGATCGAGCCGCAACCACTGCCGCTTGCCATGCAGCGAGAAGCGCCGTCCGGTCATCAGGTCCTCGGCGGCGAGTGCGCCGCTGTCGGGCAGCTTCCATTCCCACAGCGGGATCTCGACGCTGGTCTCCTGGACGTTGTGCGGATCGAGGCTGACGACGGCGAACACCATGTCCTCGTGGCTCGGCAGCGCCTTGCCGTAGGCCAGCACCTGCTCGTTGCTCGAACCGTAGAAGCGCACGCCGAGATGGCTGTGCAGAGCGGGATGCGCGCGCCGGATGCGGTTGAGCCGGGTGATCTCGGCCACGATGTTGCCCGGCGCGTCGAAATCCCTGACGCGGACCTCGTATTTCTCGGAGTCGAGATATTCCTCGCGGCCGGGCAGCGGCGCGCCTTCGCACAGCTCGAAGCCCGAATAGACGCCCCACAGTCCCGACAGCGTCGACGCCAGCACGGCGCGGATCACGAAGCCGGCGCGGCCCGAGCTCTGCAGGAAGATCGGGTTGATGTCCGGCGTGTTGACGAAGAAGTTCGGCCGGAAGAACTCGGCCGGCTCCGTGGTCGTGAGCTCGGTCAGGTACTCGGCCAGCTCCTGCCTGGTGTTGCGCCAGGTGAAGTAGCTGTAGGACTGCGAGAAGCCGACCTTGGCCAGGCGATACATCATTTTCGGATGGGTGAAGGCCTCCGACAGGAAGATCGCGTCGGGATGGCGGCCGCGCACGTCGGCGATCATCCATTGCCAGAAGGGCAGCGGCTTGGTGTGCGGATTGTCGACCCGGAAGATCTTCACGCCGTGATCGATCCAGAACAGCACGGTGTCGCGCAGCGCCTCCCACAGGCCGGGCACCGCGCCGCCGGCGTAGAAGTCGACATTGACGATGTCCTCGTATTTCTTGGGCGGGTTCTCGGCGTATTTGATGGTGCCGTCCGGCCGGTGCTTGAACCAATCCGGATGCTGCTTGAGCCACGGATGGTCGGGCGAGCACTGGATCGCGAAGTCTATCGCGATCTCCAGCCCTTGCGCGCGCGCCGCCGCGACCAGCCGCTTGAAGTCGTCGAAGGTGCCGAGCGCAGGATGCAGCGCATCGTGGCCGCCTTCCGGGCTGCCGATGGCGTAGGGGCTGCCGACATCGCCGGGCGCGGCGGTCAGGCTGTTGTTCTTGCCCTTGCGCGCCTTGGCGCCGATCGGATGGATCGGCGGGAAATAGAGGACATCGAAGCCCATGTCGCGCACCCGCGGCAGATGGGCGATCACGTCGGCGAACGTCCCGGGCCGCGACGGATCGTCGGTCAGCGAACGCGGGAAGAGCTCGTACCAGGCGGCGAAGCCCGCCGCCTCACGCTCGACCTCGAGCGGCAGCGGCTCGTGCCGGGTGAGGAAATGCCGCTCGCTCGACTCGCCGATCACGCGACGGGTCTCCGGCGAGATCAGGGCCTGCACGCTGGCCGTCACGTCGCCGCCGCGCAAGATCGCGAGCACATCGGACAGGCCGCTGCGCGTGCAGGATTTGCGCGCGACGGCAGCTTCCAGCGCCAGCCGCACCTCTTCCAGCTCGACGGCGATGTCGACGCCGGCTTCCTGCTTCAGGCGGATGGCGCGGCACAGCGTGGCGTATTCGTCGATCCAGGCTTCGACCGCATAGAGATGGCGGCCGACCCGGAACGGCGTGAAGCGTCCCTGCCAGCGGGCGTTGCCGAGCGCCGCCATCGGCGTGCGCTGCCATTCCTGCGCGTCGGCTGCCTTCCACAGGAGCTCGACCGCCAGCACGTCGTGGCCGTCGGCATAGGCATCGGCTTCGACCGTGACGCTCTGGCCGACGATGCGCTTGGCGGCAAACGGCCCTCCTGTGACGCGCGGCGAAATG